>DASWMR010000121.1:0-7258 GCA_036399635.1 Actinoplanes sp.
GCCATCGGCGTCGCGGCCACCGGGATCGCGGTCACCGCCGGGATCGTGCTCGGCGTGCTGGCCGGGCTGTCCCACCGGTACGCCGACGAGGCGCTGAGCCGCTCCTTCGACGCCCTCTCGGCGTTCCCGTTGCTGCTGCTCGCGCTGCTGTTCATCGCGATCGCGGGCCCCGGCACGCTGAGCCTGGTGGTGGCCATCGGCATCGCCACCCTGCCGCACTACGCCCGGGTCATCCGGGCCCAGACGTTCGTCGTCCGCCGGGCCGGTTACGTCACCCAGGCGGTGGCCTTCGGCGACTCCCGCACCCGGCTGGTGCTGCGGCACGTGCTGCCCAACGTGCTCGGTCCGGTCCCGGTGCTGGCGGTCATCGGGCTGGGCGAGGCGATCCTGGCCGCCGCCGGACTCAGCTTCCTCGGCATGGGACCGCAGCCGCCCTCGCCGGAGTGGGGCGCGATGCTCTCCGAAGGCCGCGGCTATCTGAACATCGCCTGGTGGGCGTCGGTCCTTCCGGGCGTGGTGGTCACCGCAACGGTCATCTCGCTGACGGTCGTCGGACGCCGCCTGCAACGCCGCTTCGAGGGGAGAACCAATTGATCTCGGTACGGGATCTGCGGGTCAGCTTTCCGCACGGTGCGCGCACCGTGCAGGCGGTCCGCGGCATCGACTTCGACGTGCACCCCGGGGAGTGCCTGGCCATCGTCGGTGAGTCCGGCTCCGGCAAGAGCGTCACGGCGCGTACGCTCGTCGGCCTCGCCGGACCGAACGCGCAGGTCCGCAGTTCGCACTTCGAGGTGGCCGGGAAGGACGTCCGCGGCTACCGGCCGCGCGACTGGCGGCGGTTGCGCGGCAGCTTCGCCGGGCTGGTCCTGCAGGACGCCCTGGTGTCGCTCGACCCGCTGCGCACGGTCGGCGCCGAGATCGGCGAGGTGCTGGCGACGCACGGCGTCGGCGACCGGCGCGACCGTGCCCGGCGGGTGCGCGACCTACTGACCACGGTGCACGTGCCGGAGCCCGAGCGCCGCGCCCGGCAATATCCGCATCAGCTCTCCGGCGGGCTGCGGCAGCGCGCGCTGATCGCCTCGGCACTCGCCGGCGGGCCGCCGCTGCTGATCGCCGACGAGCCCACCACGGCTCTCGACGTGACAGTGCAGGCGCAGATCCTCGCCCTGCTCGCCGAGCGCCGGACGGCCGGCGAGACGCTGCTGCTGATCAGTCATGATCTGGCCGTGGTCGCGCGCCTCGCCGACCGGGTCCTGGTGATGAAGGACGGCCGGATCGTCGAGTCGGGCAGCACCTCGATGCTGTTGTCCGCGCCGTCACACGCGTACACCCAGGAACTTGTGCGCGCCGTGCCGTCCGCCGCCTCGCGTGGCCGCCGGCTCTCCCAAGCCGGCGCCGTGCTGTCCGCTTCGCCGGTTCCGTCCGCCGACGTCGTACTCAAGGCGGAGGGGCTGCGCAAGCGCTACGGACCGCACACCGTGGTGGACGATTTCGCCCTGACCGTGCGTCGCGGCGAGATCGTCGGGCTGGTCGGCGAGTCCGGCTCCGGCAAGTCCACGGTGGCCCAGCTGCTGTTCGGGCTCACCACACCGACGTGCGGGACCGTGGCGTTCGAGGGGGCGCCGTGGACCGGGCTGCCGGAGCGGCGGCGCCGCCCGAGGCGCCGCCGCCTCCAGCTGATCTCGCAGGACCCGCTGTCTGCCTTCGACCCACGCTGGACGGTGGGCCGGATCGTGGCCGAGGCCCTGCCCCGGCGCACCCCGGTCGCGCCGCTGCTGGAGCGGGTCGGCCTCGGTGCCGACGTGCTCGACCGCTACCCGCGGCAGCTGTCCGGCGGCCAGCGCCAGCGGGTCGCCATCGCCCGCGCCCTGGCTCCCCGGCCCAGTCTGATCATCTGCGACGAGCCGGTCTCCGCGCTCGACGTCTCGGTGCAGGCCCAGGTGCTGGACCTGCTCGCCGACATCCGCGCCGCCGATGGCACCGCGCTGCTGTTCATCTCGCACGACCTGGGCGTCGTGCACCACCTCGCCGACCGGGTGCTGGTGATGCGCGACGGGGTGGTGGTCGAGTCTGGCCCAGTCGACGACGTGTTCCACCGCCCGCAGCACGACTGCACCCGGGCGCTGATCGACGCAGTGCCGTCCCTGGAGGTGTCACAGCGATGAAATTCCTTCTCATCACCTTGATCACGCACCACGACCCGGCCAAGTCGGCGCGCGACCGGCTGCGCGAGGTGGTCGACAACGCCGTCCTCGGCGAGGAGCTCGGCTTCGACGGGTTCGGCGTCGGCGAGCGCCACGAGCGCCCGTTCATCTCCTCCTCGCCGCCGGTGGTGCTGAGCCACATCGCCGCCCGGACCTCCCGGATCCGGCTCTTCACCGCGGTCACCACACTCAGCCTGCTCGATCCGGTGCGCGCCTTCGAGGACTACTCGACCCTGGACAACCTCTCCGACGGCCGCCTCGAGCTGATCATCGGCAAGGGCAACGGCGCCGCGCAGGCCAAGCTGTTCCACGTCACCGCGGATGATCAGTGGGACCGCAACCGGGAGGGCTACGAGCTGTTCCGGCGGCTCTGGCGCGAGCCCAAGGTGACCTGGGAAGGCCGGTTCCGCCCCGCGCTGACCGAGGCGGAGACCTGGCCGCGACCGCTGCAACAGCCGATCCGGGTGTGGCACGGCAGCGCGACCAGCCGGGAAAGCGTCGACCTGGCCGCGCGGTTCGGCGACCCGCTCTTCTCGGCGAACGTGACCAACCCGATCGAGCCGTACGCCGAGCTGGTCCGCTACTACCGGGAGCGCTGGGCGCACTACGGGCACGATCCGGCGGACGCGCTGGTCGGTGCCGGGAGCGCGGGGTTCTACGCGGCCCGCACCTCGCAGGAGGCGATCGAGACCTACCGGCCGATCTTCGACGCTCGGCTCGAGTTCTTCCGCCGGGCCGGCGTGGAACCGGTCTTCCGGACCCTCTCCGACGCGATCGAGCGCAGTTCGATCCTGGTCGGCAGCCCGCAGCAGATCATCGAGAAGGTGCACCGCTACCACGCCGAGTTCGGTCACCAGGTGATGCACCTGCACGCCGACGGCGACGGCCTCACCGACAAACAGCACCGCGCCACACTGGAGTTGTTCCAAGAGGAGATTGCCCCGGTGCTGCGCCGCGAGATCCCCAGCCGTCCGCTCGGAGGGAACCAGCCATGACCGTGCCGCTGTCCGTTCTTGATCTCTCTCCGCTGGTGTCCGGCGGCACCGTCGGGGACGCGCTGCGCCGCACGCTCGACCTGGCGCGGCGCGCCGAGCAGTTCGGCTACCACCGCTACTGGGTGGCCGAGCACCACCTCACGCCCGGGGTGGCCAGCTCGCAACCGGCGCTGCTGCTCGGCCAGATCGCCGCGGTGACCGACCACATCCGGCTCGGCTCGGGCGCGGTGCAGACCGGGTTTCTCACCCCGCTGGCCGTGCTGGAGCAGTTCGGCCTGCTGGACGCGCTGTATCCCGGCCGGTTCGATCTCGGGCTGGGTCGCTCGGCGCAACGACGCAAGTCGGCACTGGCCGCCCCGCCGGAGACACCGACCGAGCCGCGGGTCGTCGACGGGCTGCTGATCCCGCGGTCCTACTCGTTCGCGCCGCTGCTGCGCTCGGCCCGCTCGGCGCTGTTCGCCAAGCTGCTGACCCAACCCGGCGCCGAGCCGCACGACCTCGAGACGGTGCTCGCGGAGATCGAGACGCTGCGGGCCGGCCCGTACACCGACGGGGCGGGCAACGAGGCGCGGGCGGTGCCGGGGGAGGGCGCCGACCTGCAGATTTGGA
Source organism: Actinoplanes sp. (assembly GCA_036399635.1). GTDB lineage: Bacteria > Actinomycetota > Actinomycetes > Mycobacteriales > Micromonosporaceae > Actinoplanes. Next base: position 3,809 of record DASWMR010000121.1, read on the forward strand.
TTCTCGGCAGCAGCGGCGGGGAGAGTGCCCGGGTGGCCGGCGCGCGCGGTCTGCCGTTCGCCGCGAACTACCACGTCGCTCCGGCGAAGGTGCTCGAGGCGGTGGCGGCCTACCGGGAGGCGTTCCGGCCGTCGGCCGCGCTGGCCGAGCCGCGAGTGATGGTGTCGGCCGACGTCGTGGTGGCCGGGGACGACGACACCGCTCGCCGGCTGGCCGTCCCGTACGCCCTCTGGGTGCGCAGCGTGCGGACCGGGGCTGGGGCCATCCCGTACCCGACGGTCGCGGAGGCCGAGGCGTTCGAGTGGACCGAGGCCGACCGGCAGCTGGTCGCCGACCGGGTGGAGACCCAGTTCGTGGGGTCGCCGCAGGTCGTGGCCGAGCAGCTGGACACGCTACGCCGCGTCACCGGTGCCGACGAACTGCTGGTCACCACCATGACCCACCACCACGCCGACCGGGTCCGCTCCTTCGAGCTGCTCGCCAAGCACTGGCACGGCTGAGGGCCACGGTAGACGGTCCGGGCGTGCGAACCCGCCGGGACGGCGGCGGGGCCGGCCCTTCGGATGGGCCGGCCGAGGCATTCCGGACTCGTATCCCGCCGCCGTCACTACGGAAAGTAGTCGTGACAATCCGCAGAAGAAACGGACGTCGGGTACGACGCGGCTCCGATTCGTCACTCAGGTGCGACCGCGAATGGTCAGGTGCCGGACAACAACCGGCCGCTGAGGAGAGCGAAGCCGCCCAAGACCGTCGGGAAACGCTACGGTTTACGGCATGGCGACGTACTCAGGTCCGGCAACGCTGATTCTCAACGACGGTGCCCGGGTCGGCGGGATGGCATCGCTCGGCACCAATCACCGCGGTGACCTCCAGGGCTGGAGCGGCACGTTCCGCCCCGATCAGGTCAGTTCGGATCTCCGCAACGCCACCGAGGGCCTGCAACTGGAGCTGCCCTACGAGGAGATCGGTGAGGTGGCGGTCACCAAGATCCGGCGCCTGCTCGCCACCCAGGTGCTGATCTCGCTGGCCGGGAGCGGTCCGGCCCCCTTCTGAGCGGTCGGACCCGACAGCTCTTTTTGTGGGTTCACCACAACGTTCCGGCCTCGGCATGCGCGATGCGGAACATGGTGTACTGGCCGGTAACCGAGCAGGGTATAGACAGGTGCAGGCGACGTTCCGGGACCCGGACGTCGCCTTCTGCGCATAGGTGCTTGGGAGGCTCAACCGGTGTTCAGTCGTGTCGCCATCGTCAACCGTGGTGAGGCCGCGATGCGGCTCATCCATGCGGTCCGGGATCTGTCCGCGGAGACCGGGGCCCGGATCGAGACGGTCGCCCTCTACACCGACGCCGACCGCAACGCGACCTTCGTCCGCGAGGCCGACGTCGCGTACCTGCTGGGCCCCGCCTCCGCCCGGCCCTATCTCGACCTCGCCGTGCTCGAGCAGGCGCTGGTGGCGACCGGTGCCGACGCTGCCTGGGTCGGCTGGGGTTTCGTCGCCGAGGACCCGGCGTTCGCCGAGCTGTGCGATCGGATCGGGGTCACCTTCGTCGGTCCCAGCGCCGAGGCCATGCGCAAGCTCGGTGACAAGATCGGGGCGAAGCTGATCGCCGAGGAGGTCGGCGTGCCGGTCGCGCCGTGGAGCCGCGGCGAGGTCGCGACCCTGGCCGACGCGCTGCGGGCCGGCGACGAGATCGGCTATCCGCTGATGCTGAAGGCGACCGCCGGCGGCGGCGGGCGCGGAATCCGGATGGTGGCCTCGGGCGACGAGCTGGCCGACGCCTACGAGCGCACCAGCGCCGAGGCGCTGCGGGCATTCGGCTCCGGCGTGGTCTTCCTGGAGCGGCTGGTCACCGGTGCCCGGCACGTCGAGGTGCAGGTCATCGCGGATGGGCAGGGCGTCGCCTGGGCGCTGGGCGTGCGGGACTGCTCGGTGCAGCGACGCAACCAGAAGATCATCGAGGAGTCTTCGTCGCTGGTCCTGGGGCCGGCGCAGGTCGCCGAGCTGAAGACGTCGGCCGAGCGGCTCGCCGTGGCGGTCGGCTACCGCGGCGCCTGCACCGTCGAGTTCCTCTATCACCCCGGCGACAAGATGTTCGCCTTCCTCGAGGTCAACACCCGGTTGCAAGTCGAGCATCCGATCACCGAGCTCACCACGGGTACCGACCTGGTGCGGCTGCAACTGCACGTGGCCGAGGGCGGGCGGCTGGTCGGTGACAAGCCGGCCGAGGCCGGGCACGCCGTCGAGGCCCGGCTCAACGCGGAGGACCCGGACCGCGACTTCGCCCCGTCGCCCGGCCGCATCGCCCGGCTGGCGCTGCCGGCCGGCCCCGGGATCCGGGTGGACACCGGGGTCAGCGAGGGCGACACCATCCCGGCTGACTTCGATTCGATGATCGCGAAGATCATCGCGTACGGCCGCAACCGCGACGAGGCGCTCGGCCGGCTGCGTCGCGCGATGGCCGAGACCACCGTGATCATCGAGGGCGGCACCACGAACAAGAGCTTCGTGCTCGACCTGCTCGACCAGCCGGAGGTGATCGACGCCAGCGCCGACACCGGCTGGATCGACCGGGTGCGCGCCGAGGGCCGCCTGGTCAGCCACCGCAACTCGGCGGTCGCCCTGGCGGCGGCCGCGATCGAGGCCTACCAGGACGAGGAGGAGGTCACCCGCCGGCAGCTGCTGTCCACCGCGCACGGCGGGCGGCCGCAGGTGCAGCACGACACCGGCCGCCCCCTCGACCTGAAGCTGCGCGGTGCAGGGTACCGGGTGAGCGTCGCCCGGACGGGCCAGAAGCGGTTCCGGGTCGGGGTTTCCGGCGGCGGCGACTCGTACCCGGCCGATGTGGAGGTCGAGCGCTACGACGAGTACGCGAGCCGGATCGTGGTCAACGGGCACCGGTTCCGGGTGGTGTCGGCGACGCACGGTCCGATCCATCTGGTCGAGGTCGACGGGGTCACCCATCGGGTCAGCCGGGACGAGGGTGGTGTCGTCCGGTCGCCCGCGCCCGCCCTGGTGGTGGCCACGCCGCTGGCGGTCGGCGACGAGGTCGACTCGGGCGCGCCCATCCTCGTGCTGGAAAGCATGAAGATGGAGACGGTGCTGCGCGCGCCGTTCCGCGCCCGGGTGCGCGAGTGCCCGGTGTCGGTGGGCAGCCAGGTCGAGACCGGCGCGCCGCTGATGCGCCTGGAACCGCTGGCTGACGGCGACGCCGGCGCGGCGGCCGAGGACGCCACCCGCACCGTCGAGATCGACCTGCCGGCCGAGCCGGACGGGGCGAGCGCGGCCGAGCGGGTCGAGCGCGGCCTGCAGGACCTACGCAGTCTGCTGCTGGGCTTCGACGTCGACGCGCAGGACCGCAGGCGCCTGCTCTCCGGGTATCTGGCGGCCCGGGCGGAGCTCGGTGGCCAGCCGGTGCCGGGCGAGCTGTCGGTGCTGACCGTCTTCGCC
>DASWMR010000122.1:0-1509 GCA_036399635.1 Actinoplanes sp.
GGTCGCCACGGCCGACGAAGGGCTGCGCGAGCCTCTCCCGCTGGCGACCAGGGCCTCGCATGCGTATGCGAAGTGGCGGCTCACCGGAAGCGACCCGGACGGCGCGCTGGCGAAGGCGCGTACCGAGTGGACCCGGTTCGAGGGCGGCGGCGAGGCCGACGACGACGCGCACCGCCTCGTGTGGGGACCGGACCCCGCACTGGACAAGCTGCTGGATGCGGCGGCCGGCGGCCCCGAACCGACCCGCTTCGGGGCGCTGGCGTTGCGGCTCTGGGAACCGCTGTGCCGCGCCGAGACGACGGACCAGATCTGATGACCGTATCGGCGTTCGACGTCTGCGGGCCGCTGCCGGACGGCACCACTGTCCTGGAGGCCAGCGCGGGCACCGGCAAGACCTTCACCGTCGCCGCCCTGGCTGCCCGGTACGTCGCCGAAGGCCGCGTCGGTCTCCAGGATCTGCTGCTGGTGACGTTCGGGCGGGCCGCGACGGCGGAACTGCGGCAGCGGGTCCGCGACCGCCTGGTCAGCGCGGAACGCGACCTGGCCGACCCGGCGGCTGCCCGCGGGTCGCGCGACACCGTCCTGGCCCTGCTGGCCGACGCCACGCCGGATGAGGTCGCCGTGCGGCGGCGACGGTTGGCCACGGCGGTCGCCGACTTCGACGCGGCGACGATCGCCACCACCCACCAGTTCTGCCACCAGATCCTGGCCGGGCTCGGCATCGCCGCGGACACCGACCCGGACGCGCTGTTCGTCGATGACCTCGAGGATCTGATCGTCGAGGTGGTGGAAGACCTCTACGTCCGCAAATACGGCACCGCCGACGCGCCGGTCCCGCACTTCACCCGCGAGGTCGCGCTGACGATCGCCCGCCAGGCGGTCACCGATGGTCAGGCCCGCCTCGAACCGGCCGACAGCGCTCCCGGAGACGTGTCGCATGTGCGGTACCGGTTCGCCGCGGCGGTCCGCGCCGAGGTGCACCGCCGCAAGCGGGAACGGCACCTGTACTGCTTCGACGACATGCTGACCGGCCTCAACGCGGCACTGACCCATCCCGTACGGGGTCCGGCCGCGTGCCAACGGCTGCGGGAGCGGTACGCGGTCGTGCTCGTCGACGAGTTCCAGGACACCGATCCGGTCCAGTGGAGCATCGTGCGGACCGCGTTCCACGGTCACACCACCCTGGTCCTGATCGGCGACCCGAAGCAGGCGATCTACGCGTTCCGCGGCGCCGATGTGATCAGCTACCTGTCCGCCTCCGGGGACGGACCGGCGCACGCCACCCTCGGCACGAACTGGCGCAGCGACCGCGGGGTGCTGTCGGCGTTCGAGACGGTGTTCGGCGGTGCCGCCCTCGGCGACAGCCGGATCACCGTACGCCCCGTGGCCGCTGCCCACCTGGACGCGCGCCTGCCCGGACCGCCGTTCCGCATCCGGGTGCTGAGCCGCGACGGCTTCCCGCTCAACAAGTCCGGCCTGGTGCCGATCACGGACGCCCGCGCCGCGGTC
>DASWMR010000123.1:0-1602 GCA_036399635.1 Actinoplanes sp.
GCGGCCGCCCTGCGGCCGACGCCAGCCACCACCTGGACCTCGCCTCGCTCCCGCGTGATCCGCCAGATAGGCCCTAGCGGCTGACGTCCCGGGTCATGAAGTTCGCCCAGGCGGCGCCGAGCAGCACGACCAGGAAGACCAGCTGGATCCCCGCCCCGCGCTCGATGTCGCGCCACAGCACCGGGTCGCGGAAGAAGTCGATCCAGGACAACCAGTACCGGGTGGGCAGGTACGGCCGCACGGCCGCCGCGGCGTCCAGGGCCACCAGGGCCTGGCTGGTCACCAGCACGGCGAGCGCACCCATCGCGGCGCCCAGGGCCGAGTCGGTCACGGTGGAGAGCAGCAACGCGATCGAGGCGACCCCCAACATCGACACCACGATGTACGCCACGGTGCCGAGCAGCCGGAGCACCAGGCCGGCCGGGGTGATCGTCACGCCGGACAGCGACGTCACGTCGGCCGGCAGGGTGACGCCCGCGGACGGTTCGCCGCCGAACAGGGTGAGCCCCGCGATCAGTGAGGTGAGCAGCACCGACCCGATCGCGAAAAGCACGAAGACGACAAGCGCGACCAGCTTGGCGATCAGCAGCCTGGTCCGCCCGACCGGGCGGACCAGCAGGTAGCGCAGGGTGCCGCCGGCCGCCTCGCCGGCCACCGAGTCGCCGGCCAGCACGGCCACCGAAACCGGCAGGAAGATCGGCATCACCATGGCCATGGCCGCCGCCGGGTAGAGCGCCCCGTTGCTCAGCACCGCGGACAGGAACGCGCCACCCTGGCCGGGCGGCGGCGGGATCCGGGTGGTGGCCAGGAAGACCGCCACGATCAACGGCAGGGCACAGAGCAGACCCGCGAGCACGTACGTCCGTGGGCGGCGGAACAATTTTCCGAGTTCGACCCGGATCATCGCGCCTCCACCCGGTCCGCGCTCGTCGTGGTCGCTGCCAGCACCACCTGTTCCAGGGTGCGGCGTTCGGCGGTCAGCTCGGCTACCGGGATTCCGGCCGCCACCAGCTCGGCGTTCAGGGCGGCCGGGTCGTCGTGCCGCACGGTGAGCCGGTCGCCGTCCCGGCCCGCCACCCGGCCGTCGAGCAGCGCCACCGCCTGTTCCGGCTGCGGGCTGGTGACCAGCACCCGCCCGGTCGGCTCGCGCATCGCCGCGAGGTCGTCCTGCAGAACGAGGCGGCCGCGGTCCATCACGCCGACACGGCTGCAGAACACCTCGATCTCGCCGAGCAGGTGGCTGGAGAGCAGCACCGTGGTCCCCGCCGCGTTGAGCTCGGTGAGCAGGTCACGGATCTCCCGGATGCCACGCGGGTCGAGCCCGTTGGTCGGCTCGTCCAGCACCAGCAGACGGGGGCGGCGCAGCAGGGCGGCGGCCAGGCCGAGACGTTGCCGCATGCCGAGCGAGTACGCCTGCACCGGTCGTCGGTCGATGCCCGCCAGGCCGACCCGCTCCAGGGCCTCGCCGATCCGCGCGTCCCGGTCGCGGCGGGGACCGCCGGGCCCGGCCGCGTCGAAGAGCCGCAGGTTGGTGCGGCCGGACAGATGGGCGTAGGCGCCCGGCCCCTCGATCAGCGCGCCGATCGCCGGCAGCACCTCACG
>DASWMR010000124.1:0-4638 GCA_036399635.1 Actinoplanes sp.
TGATGATCCCGGCGGTGCTGCCGGCCAGCATCTCCGAGATCAACGGCGCCCGCCTGTGGATCCGGGTCGGGTCCTTCTCCATCCAGCCCGGTGAGTTCGCCAAGCTGGCCCTGGTCTCCTTCTTCGCGTACTACCTGGTGCGCAAACGCGAGGTGCTGTCGCTGGCCAGCCGGCGTTTCCTGGGGGTCGACTTTCCGCGCGGCCGCGACCTCGGTCCGGTCGTCACAGTCTGGCTGCTCAGCCTCCTGGTCCTCGTCTTCGAGAAGGACCTGGGCACCGCACTGCTCTACTTCGGCCTGTTCGTGGTCACGCTCTACGTGGCCACCGAACGGGCCAGTTGGCTGATCATCGGTCTGCTGCTGTTCTTCGGCGGCGTCTACGTGGCGTACCTGCTGGGGGCTTCGGTCGGCGGGCCGTTCGCCAACTTCTACGACCGCGCCGAGGTCTGGCTCGACCCGTTCGCCGCGGAGAACTACGACCGGGTGGGCGGCAGCTACCAACTGGTGCAGGGCCTGTTGGCGCTGGGCACCGGCGGGCTGTTCGGCTCCGGGCCGGGTGCCGGCTCGCCCGGGTTCGTGCCCGAGGTGCGCACCGACTTCATCTTCGCCGGCCTCGGCGAGGAGATCGGGCTCTTCGGCCTGGCCGCGCTGCTCGTCGTCTACCTGCTGATCGTCGAGCGTGGCCTGCGGGCCGGCCTCGCGGTGCGCGACTCGTTCGGCAAGCTGGTCGCCGGCGGCCTCGCCTTCACCCTGGGGTTGCAGGTCTTCGTCATCCTGGGTGGTATCACCGGACTCATTCCGCTCACCGGCCAGACCACCCCGTTCCTCTCCGCGGGTGGCTCCTCGCTGATGGCGAACTGGCTGCTCATCGGAATGCTGCTGCGCATCTCGAACGCGGCGCGCGGCCCGGCCGCGAGCAGCGGCGGTAGTGATCGTCCGGGCGGGCCGAAGAAGGCGCCCGTCCAACTGCACGGCGCCATGACGGAGGTGATCAAGCCGTGAACGCACCCCTGCGCCGGGCCGGCGTGGTCATCCTCGTCCTGTTCGGCCTGCTCTTCGCGAATCTCAACTGGGTACAGGCGTACAAGGCGGACGACTACCGCACGAGCGAATACAACCGTCGGGTCGTGGTGGCTCAGTACGAACGGCCGCGTGGCGTGATCGAGGCGGACGGTGAACCGCTCGCCGAGAACAAGCTGACCGACGACACCCTGAAGTACCTGCGCGTTTATCCGGGCGGGCAGATCTATGCACCGGTGCTCGGCTACCGCCCGGTTGGTCTGGCCGCCACCGGGGTGGAGAACAGCGAGGACGAGTTCCTCTCCGGCGAGAGCGACAAGCTCTTCGCCGACCGGGTCAAGGACATGTTCACCGGCAACAACACCGGTGGCGGGAACGTTCTGCTGACGCTGAACACCAAGGCGCAGGAGACGGCCTGGAAGCAGTTGACCAACAACGAGCGGGGCGTGGGCAAGGGGGCGGCGGTTGCGATCGACCCCCGCACCGGTGCCGTGCAGGCCCTGGTCTCGATGCCCAGCTTCGACCCGAACCCGCTGGTCAGCCACGACGAGAAGGCCGCCTCGGCGGCCTATGTCAAGCTGGACAAGGACAAGGACAAGCCGCTGATCAACCGGGCGACCGGCGCCACGCTGCCGCCCGGCTCGACGTTCAAGGTGATCGTCGCGGCGGCCGCGCTGCAGAACGGCTACACGCAGCAGACCCAGATCCCGGCCGGCAGCGAATACCGGGAGAGCGGCGCGGTCATCCGCAACGCCGAGGACGAGGTCTGCCCCGGCGGCGAGATCGACCTCAAGGACGCGCTGACCGAGAGCTGCAACACCGGTTTCGCCCGGCTCGGCGTCACGCTGGGCCGGGACAAGGTGATCGCGGCGGCCAAGGCGTTCGGCTTCGAGGACGACAAGCTCACCGTCGGGAGCCTGGACAACAACGCCGGCCTTCCGGTCGCGGCCAGCCACACCGGCGACATCGTCAACCCCGGCGGCAGCACCGACAAGGGGGCACTTGCCCAGTCGTCGATCGGCCAGCGGGACGTGCGGATGACGCCGCTGCAGGGCGCCCTGATGGCCGCCACGGTGGCCAACGGCGGCAAGCAGATGCGGCCCTACCTGGTGCAGAAGGAACTCAGCTGGGACCGGACCGCGACGATCTACACGGCCAACCCGAAGACGCTGCGTACGCCGATCGACTCGACGGTGGCGCAGAACCTGAAGGAGATGATGGTCAGCGTCGTCGAGAACGGCACCGGCAAGAAGGCGCAGATCAGCGGCTTCGAGGTCGGCGGCAAGACCGGTACCGCGCAGAACGCCGAGGGCGCCGACCCGCACGGCTGGTTCGTCGGCTTCGCCTTCGATGAGAAGGGCGAGGCGGTTTCCGCGGTCTGCGTCATGCTGGAGAACGTGCCCGGCGGCCATGCCAGCGCCGAGGCTGCCCGGATCGCCGGGCGGATCATGAAGGCCGCGGCCGGTCGGGGAGGGGACTGAGATGATCAGCCCTGGGGTGACCCTCGGCGGGCGGTACCGTCTCGACGAGCGGATCGCCGGCGGCGGCATGGGCGACGTCTGGCGGGCCACCGACGAGGTGCTCGGCCGAACGGTGGCGGTGAAGATCCTGCTTCCCGCCCTGCTCGACGAGCCCGGTTTCGCCGAGCGGTTCCGCGGCGAGGCGCGCACCATGGCCACGATCAACCACCCCGGCGTGGTCGACGTCTACGACTACGGCAGCGATCAGCAGCTCGCCTTCCTGGTGATGGAGTACGTCGAGGGCGACGCGCTCTCCCGCACGCTGAGCCGGGTCGGCCGGCTCACCCCGGCCCGCACCATGGCGTTGGTCGCGCAGGCCGCCGACGCGCTGCACGCCGCGCACGAGAACGGCATCGTGCACCGCGACGTCAAGCCCGGCAACCTGCTGGTGCGGCCGAACGGCACGCTCGTGCTGACCGACTTCGGCATCGCCCGCTCGGCGCTTGTCGGGCAGCTCACGATGGCCGGATCGGTACTTGGCACGGCGTCGTACATCTCGCCGGAGCAGGCCGCCGGCGACGTCGCGACCTCCGCCTCGGACGTGTACGCCCTCGGTGTCGTCGCCTATCAGTGCCTGTCCGGGCACCGACCGTTCGACGGCGCCACACCGATAGAGATCGCGATGAAGCACGTCCGGGACGCGCCGCGCCCGCTGCCGCGGGACATCCCGCCGCCGGTGCGCGCGATCGTCGACCGGGCCCTGGCCAAGGACCCCGCCGCGCGCTGGCCGTCGGCCGCGGCGATGGCCGCGGTGGCCCGCCAGGCGGCCGCCGCGCTGACTGCGGCGGCGCACCAACCGCACGGGCAGCCGGCTCGGACGCCCGACCCGGTCAGCCCGGCGGGGCGTCCGCAGTCCGGTGTTCCCCAGTCTGGTGTTCCCCAGTCTGGTGCTGCGCGGGCCGGTGCTGCGCAGTCTGGTGCCGGGGCCTCCGGTGGTCCCCGCCCACCGATGCCGCGACCCGTGTCGGGCGCGCGGGGCGCCGCCTCGGTACCCTCGGGAGCACCGATGCCGCCGCAGCCAGCAGCGTATCGGCCGCCCTACCAGCCGCAACCGCAAGCGCAACACCAGCCGCAATCGCATCCGCTCGGCAAGCCGGAGAGTTCAGCCGGACGGCAGGTGTTGATCGTGCTGGCCGTCGTCCTGGCACTGCTCGTCCTGCTCTGTGCCGGGGTCATCTCGTTCCTCTACAAGCAGGGCAACCAGCAGGCGCAGGGCGCTGGCGTCCACACGGGCGTCGTCGGCATCGAACCGCCGGAGGCGTCGTACCGTCTAACCAGACAGGCGGGCGCGAACCCCGGCTGGATTCGAGCTAACGAAGGACGACTGACGTTATGACGGCGCAGGCCCGTCTACTGGGTGGCAGGTATCAGGTCGGCGAGCTGCTCGGCTACGGCGGCATGGCCGAGGTGCACCGTGGGCGCGATCTGCGGCTCGGCCGCGACGTGGCCATCAAGATGCTGCGTACCGACCTGGCCCGGGACGCGACGTTCCAGGAACGGTTCCGGCGTGAGGCGCAGAACTCGGCCGCGCTGAACCACCCGGCGATCGTCGCCGTCTACGACACCGGCGAGGAGCTCTCGTCGACCGGTGAGAAGCTGCCGTTCATCGTCATGGAGTTCGTCAACGGCCGGACCTTGAAGGAGGTCCTGGCCCAGGAGCAGCGGCTCCAGCCGCGCCGGGCACTCGAGATCATCGCTGACATCTGCGCCGCGCTGGAGTTCAGCCACCGGCACGGGATCATCCACCGGGACATCAAGCCGGGCAACGTGATGATCACGCAGAACGGCCAGGTGAAGGTGATGGACTTCGGCATCGCCCGGGCGCTGGCCAGCGGCGCGACGACGATGACGCAGACCAGTGCGGTGATCGGCACCGCGCAGTACCTCTCGCCCGAGCAGGCTCGCGGCGAGTCGGTCGACGCCCGCTCCGACGTGTACGCGGCCGGCTGTGTGCTGTTCGAGCTGCTGGTCGGTCACCCGCCGTTCGTCGGCGACAGCCCGGTCAGCGTCGCCTACCAGCACGTCCGGGAAGACCCGAAGACGCCGAGCGACATCAACCGGGACGTGTCGCCGGACGTCGACGCGATCGTGCTGAAGGC
>DASWMR010000125.1:0-12051 GCA_036399635.1 Actinoplanes sp.
GGGCCGAGCGGATCGTCGCGGCCGCCGGGTTCCCGGAGCGCCCGGCCGGCGAGATGGTGCTGATCCAGAACCGGGCCGGCACGAGCCGGGCGGCCGCAATCACCGAGGTCACCGATGCGCTGGGCGGCACCGCGAACGTGACCGGCGTGCAGCCGCCGATCGAGTCGCCGGACCACACCTCCTCGCTGATCGCCTTCGACATCACCGGCGACGCCGAGACGGCGAAGGACCGGGTCGGCCCGGCCCTCGCCACCGTGGCCAAGGTGCAGGCCGCCCACCCCGACCTCTACATCGCCGAGGCCGGCGGGGCGAGCGGCGACAAGCTGATCGGTGACGACCTCGACAAGGGCCTGGCCCGGCTCTCCATGCTCTCCATTCCGATCACCCTGGGCATCCTGCTTGTCGCGTTCGGCGCGGTCGTCGCGGCCCTGCTGCCGGTCGCCCTGGCGATCATGGCGGTGGTCGCCGCGATCGGCCTGCTGGCCGCGGCCAGCCGCTGGGCGCCCACGGTCGACGCCACGATGCACGTGATGCTGCTGGTCGGCCTGGCGGTGGGGGTCGACTACTGCCTGTTCTACATCCGGCGGGAACGCGACGAGCGCCGGGCCGGTGCCGACCCGCACCGGGCGCTGGTGATCGCCGCGCAGACCTCCGGTCGGTCGATCTGGGTCTCCGGCCTCACCGTCATCGTGGCGATGGCCGGCATGTTCTTCACCTTCGACACCGTCTTCACCAGCTTCGCGGTCGGCACCATCCTGGTCGTTGCGACTGCTGTGCTGGGTTCGCTGACGGTGCTGCCGGCGCTGCTGTCTGCCCTCGGCGACAAGGTCGACGCCGTCAAGATCCCCGGGCTGTACCGGCGGCGCAGTGACGGCCGAGTCTGGAATGCGCTGCTCGGGGTCGTACTCGCCAAGCCGTTAATCTCCGCGGTGGTGGCGGTCGGCGCGTTGGCCGTGATCGCCTCGCCGGTGCTCGACCTGCGCACCCAGCCGGAGAGCCTGGCTGACCTGCCACCGAAGGCGCCGATCGTGCAGGCCTTCACCGCGATCGACAGGGCGTTCCCGAGCAAGACCGAGCCCGCTGAGGTGGTCGTGCGGGGGCCGTCGGTCCGCGGCGGCGACTTCGACCGGGCAGTCACCGCCTTCCGGAGCGCGGTCGACGGCAGCGCCGGGCGGCTCAGCGGCCCGGTCGACGTCCGGGTCAACCCGGCGGGCACCGTTGCCGTGGTCTCCGTGGGCCTGGCCGCCGAGGACGACCTGTCGATGCTGCGGGGCGACGTCGTTCCGGCCACCTTCGGTATGCTGCCCGGCTTCACCGCCCTGGTGGCCGGCGACGCGGCCGGCGGTGTCGACTTCAACGCCCGGCTGGACGCCAGCCTGCCGTGGGTGTTCGGCTTCGTCCTCGGCCTCGCGTTCGTGCTGCTGCTGGTGTCCTTCCGGTCGGTCGTGGTCGCACTCACCGGGGTGGTGCTCAACCTGCTGTCGGTGGCAGCGGCGTACGGCATGCTGGTCTACGTCTTCCAGTACGGCCATTTCGCCGGCCTGCTGCAGTTCCAGCCCGCCGGCGGGATCACCAACTGGATGCCGTTGTTCCTGTTCATCATCCTGTTCGGGCTGTCGATGGACTACCACGTCTTCGTGCTCAGCCGGATCCGGGAGGGCTACGACCGGGGCCTGCCCACCCGGCAGGCGGTGCGCGAGGGCATCGGGCGCACGGCCGGCGTCATCACCAGCGCGGCGGTGGTGATGGTGGCGGTCTTCGCGCTCTTCGCAACGCTCCCGCTGGCGTCCACCAAGCAGCTGGGCATCGGTCTCGCGGCAGCGGTCCTGCTGGACGCGACGATCATCCGGGCGGTGCTGCTGCCCGCCGTGATGGCGCTGTTGGGCGAGAAGAACTGGTGGCTGCCGCGGTGGCTGGGCTGGCTCCCGCAGATCGCCCACGAGCCGGCACCGGCGCACCACGCGCCGGCGGAGCGTGAGCTGGAGACCGTCTGATCGCGCCGGGCTTGTGGGTCACACCCACAAGCCCGGCTCCACAGTGGCGAGCAGCAGGCCCAGCGAGGCGGCGGCCAGACCGGCGGTGAGGCTCAGTGCGACGTACGCCAGGGCCCGCCGCCGCGCCCCGGCCCGGGTGAGCATCAGCGTTTCCCAGCTGAACGTCGAATACGTGGTCAGCGCCCCGCAGAAGCCGGTGCCCAGCAGCGCCGTCCCGGCACCGGCGGCGGGCAGACCGGCGAGGAAGCCGAGCAGTGCCGAGCCCGCGACGTTCACTGTCAGCGTGCCCCACGGGAACGCCTCGCCGAGCCACCCCCGCATCCAGCGGTCGACGAGGTAGCGCAGCGGGGCGCCGACCGCCGCGCCGACCGCCACCAGCAGCGCCGTCACCGGGTGACCCGCTCGGCCAGGATGCTCCCGAGCCACACTGCCAGCAGGGCGCCGAGCAGGGTCGCGGGCAGGTAGGCGAGCGCCACCGGCACCGGCACGTGCTGCAGGTCGACGATCGCGGTGGAGAACGTCGTGTAGCCGCCGAGGAACCCGGTGCCCAGCAACGGTCGGAGATAACCCGGCCGGGGGAGTGCGGTCAGCAGGACGCCGATCAGGAAGCAGCCGGTGACATTGATCGTCCAGGTGGCCCAGGGAAAGCCGGCCGGGTCAGCCGGCCAGGCGACGCCGATGCCGTAGCGGGTCAACGCGCCGAGCACGCCGCCCGCCGAGATCGTCGGCAGGATCCGGGACAGCGGCGGGGACACCATGATCACGGTAGCCGGACCGTATGTGCTGCTGCCTGGTGGGGAGTGCCGCGTTTGCATCTAGCGGCCGGGGTGGAGAACAATTCACCCACGTCGTACGCGGAACTTATTGTTGGTGGTACCTTTCGGCGTCGACTTGACGGGCGCGGTATGCCCGGTCCTGGCTGGCATCACTGTGCGCCGATTTCACCAGAAAGCCGAGCGGCGGAGATGTCAGCGTCCCAGCAGCCGGCGATGGACGAGGGAATGCATCACGCCAACTATCACTACGGTCACGCCCACCTGTTGGCCCGTTACTGCGACCTGCCCGAACCACTGCACCCGCCCCGGCTCCAGGGCTACCTGCAGCATGGCTGGAACATGGGTGACGGCCTCGCCCCCGGTACGCCGTACGTCCACGGCAGCCGCATCTTCGTGTGGTCCGAGGAGACCCGGCGCCGTTCGTGGTCCCAGGGTCGCCGCGATGTCATCGTGGTGGGCGCCCCGTTCGCCTACTTGCTGGAGATGGAGCCTGAGCCGGCCGATGCGCCGGAGCCCGAGGGCACCATCTTCTACCCCTTCCACGGTTGGGAGGGCCAGCAGATCAGCGGTGACCACTCCCGCCTGATCGACGAGGTGAAGGCGACCGAGACCGGCTCGGTGACCGCGTGCCTTTACTGGAACGAATTCCGGATGAAGAGCGTGCGGCGCATCTATGAGAGGGCCGGTTTCCGGGTGATCTGTCATGGTTACCGGGGTTTCTGGTGGCGCGACCACAACCGCGACTTCCTGGTGGGTCAGCTGGCCGAGTTGCGCAAACACCGTCGAGTAGTGTCGAACCGGCTCTGCAGCGCCGTCTGGTACGGCGCGCTGGCCGGTCGCGAGGTGGCCGTCTACGGCGACCCGATGGTCCTCGACAATGCCGATCCGACGTTCGGCGGCGAGCCTCGGCTGCGCCGCCAGTGGCCCGAGGTGTATGGGAACCAGACCGACTACGACGCCTGTCACGCGCTGGCCCGCCAGCAGCTGGGTGCCGACGAGTTGGCCCATCCTGACGAGCTGCGGGCCTATCTGGGCTGGCCCGCTTCGACAGAGAGGTTCAAGTGATGTCGGACGCCGCTGCCCTGCTCCCCACCCAGGGCACGGATTTCGCCGCCGCTCTCGCCGCCGCCCCGGTGCCCAACCTGCGGCGCGTCGGCGGCGAGATGTTCGCCTGGTCGGACCGTGATCCGCAGCGCGCCCCGGCTCTGCCGCGCGGCGCTGTGCTGCGCTTCCTGCTCGGCCAGTTCGCCGGGCCGGGCCGGGCGGTGCTGGTCGCCGGCCCGCACGCCGACGAGCTCGTGGCCGCCCTCGCCGACAGTGGCGCCGCGGTCACCTGGCTGTTGCGCTCGCTCGCCGACGCCGAGGAGGCGGCCCGCACCCGGCCGGACATCACCGTGCTGGCCGGCGCGGCCGTGAAGCTCGACCCGGCCGAGCGGTTCGACCTCGTGGTCGCGGTCGACGGGGTGGAGCGACTCAACTCGGCCGAGGGCGAGCAGTTGTCGGCGGCCGAGCTGATCGACCGTCTCGCCGGGGCGGTGCGGCCGGACGGCGTACTCGTCCTGATGCACGACAACCGCCTCGGCCTGCACCACACCGTGCGGCTGGAGCCCGGCGGTCAGGGCCGGCGCGACGCCACCTGGTACGCGGTGGACGAGTACGACACCCACCGCCCGGCCTCACAGGAGCAGCTCACCGCCCGGCTGGCCGACTCCGGCCTGACGGTCGGCGCGGCGTACGCGGCCTTCCCCGAGCCGGCCACCCCGACCGTGCTGGTCGGCGCGGGCCTGCTGGGCAACGTGTCCTCGCCGGTGCGGCCCCGCCTCGGCACCGCGCTCTCCCAGGCGCTCGCCGCCGGCTTCCGCGGGCGCCCGGTGCTCAGTGACCCGCGTCACCTGGCCAACCGGGCCCTGCTGGCCGGTGCCGAGGCCACCATCGCCCCGGCCTGGCTGGTGATCGCCCGGGCCCCGGGCGAGGGCGCCGCCCCGGCGATCGGGACGCACGAGCTGCTGATCGGCGATGTCCGCGGCACCTTCGCGTACGAGGTTGCCGCCGCCAGCGAGTCCACGGTCCGCACCACCGTGCTGCAGCCATTGGCGGAGCCGATCGAGCGGTCCGGCCTGCGTCGGATCAGCGAGCCGGTGGCGCCCGGCGCCGACGTGGGTCACGTCTTGGAGGAGCGGCTGCTGCACCTGGCCGCCACCGACGACCTGCGGCAACTGCGCGTCGAGATGGCCCAGTACGTCACCTGGCTGCACGAACAGGCGTCGGACGGAGTGCTCGTCGGCCCGGTGGCGGTGGCCGGCCTCGCCGACATCTTCGTCATCGAGGACGGCCCGACCCTGCTGCCGACCCGCTGGGAGCCGGTCGAGCCGGTCCCGCTGGCGGTCGCCGAGATCCGGGCGATCTGGCAGTTCGCGGTCCAGCTGATCACCTCCGGCCAGCCGCACCCGTGGCCGGTCACCTCGAGTGCCGTCGACCTGACCGCGGTGCTGCTCGGGATGGTCGGCCTGGCCGCCGCGGACGCCGACCTGCGCGCCGCGGTCGACCTGCACGTGGCACTGGAGGCGGCCGACTTCGAGCTCAGCCTCTCCCAGCAGCACGACCGCCAGCTGGAGCTGCTGGCCGTGACGCCCGGCACGGCGTCGGTCGACGTGGCCGGCTTCCGGGAGCTGACCGAGGCGCTGTGGCGCCAGCGGTACGAGGCAAGCCACCTGCTCGCGATGATGGAGTGGACCGAGCAGATCATCAAGTCCCGGGACCTGCAGCTCAGCAAGATCGACTGGGAGGTCCAGTTCTATCGCAAGACCTGGGCCGGCCGGTTCCTCTGGGTCGCCCGCAGCGCCTACCGAGTGATCACCCGGGACAGTCGGAAGTTCCTGCACGGCCGGCGGCAGCGCAAGGCGGCCGCGGTCGACCCGGCCGCCCTGCGCTGACCACAACGAAAAAGGGGGCCTCCACGGAGGCCCCCTTTTCCGTCAGATCAGACGTCAGGTCAGATCAGATCCCAGGTCAGCGGGGTGCCCTTCGCGGCGTCGGTGACGAACGTGCGGCCCAGCACCGTGCCGATCGCCTCCGGGTCGAGGCCGCCGGTGGGCCGGATCGACCGCACGTTCTGCTCGGTCACCGGGTCGCCGGCCCGGACGTCGGCCACCACGTAGAGCGAGCGGCGGAACCGCAGGCCCTCCTTCTCGGCCTCGGTCGGGCCGATATGCGTGGTGCCGAGCGCCTGCCAGGCCCGCTCCGACTCCACGACCATCGCCTTGAGCTCGGCCGGCTCCAGCGAGAACGCCGAGTCGACGCCGCCGTCCGTGCGGTCCAGGGTGACGTGCTTCTCGATCAGGCAGGCGCCGAACGCGACAGCCGCGATCGGCACGCCGATGCCCAGCGTGTGGTCGCTGAGACCGATCGGCAGCTCGAGCATCTGGGCCAGCACCGGGATGCGGCGCAGGTTGGTGTATTCCGGCGGAGCCGGGTAGGACGCGGTGCAGCTGAGCACGGTCACGTCGGTCGCGCCGGCACCCTGGGCCGCCTCGACCGCGGCGGCGATCTCACGCACCGAGGCCATCCCGGTCGAGATGATGATCGGCTTGCCGGTGCTGGCGGCGAGCCGGATCAGCGGCAGGTCGGTGACCTCGGACGAGGCGATCTTGTAGAGCGGCGCGTCCAGCTTCTCCAGCAGCTCCACCGCGGTGCGGTCGAACGGGCTGGAGAACGGCGTGATGCCCCGGGCGCGGGCCCGGTCGAAGATCGGCTGGTGCCAGTCCCACGGGGTGTGCGCGCGCTCGTAGAGCTGATAGAGGTATTCACCGCCCCAGAGCTCGTGGCCCGCGGACAGCTGGAACCGGGGGTGCTTCACGTCCACGGTCATCGTGTCCGCGGTGTACGTCTGGATCTTGATCGCATCCGCGCCGGCGTCCGCCGCGGCGTCGACCAGGGCGAGGGCCCGGTCCAGCGAACCGTTGTGGTTGCCCGACATCTCCGCCACGATGTACGGCCGTTTGTCAGGCCCGAACTTCGTCATTGCTTCCCTCTCTCCGTCCAGACGACCGTCTTCGGCACCCCGTCGACGACTCGTTCGTACCGGCGCGTCTCGATGAACCCGAACCGGCGGTGCAGGGCGAGCACCTGCTTGTTGTCGGCGAGCGTCTCGCCACCCAGCGTTTCCAGGCCGAGCGTGCCGAACGCGTACTCGACCGCTTCCTTCTCCAGCCGCATCCACGCCGCGAGCAACCGGTCACCCAAGCCCACCACGTCCAGGTAGAACGACCAAGTGTTCCCGTCGAAGATCACGACGCCGGCCGGCGTACCGTCATCATCTTCATAGATCAAAACGTCCCGCCATCGCTTTTCCCACCACCGGGCGTGCTCCTCCGGCTTGATCTCGTGCGTGGTCAGGCTCACCTCCCGCACGGCGGGGTGATTGCGCCAGGGCAGGATCAGGTCGCGGTCGGCGTGAAGAGCGGCTCGCAGCACCCTGCCAGCGTAGGGACAAGACCCGCGCGGGTTGCGCCGGGGCTTACTCTCCGAACAACAGCTCGCCCAGGGCCAGCCGGGTCAGCGGCTCGGCGAAGTAGTAGCCCTGGCCCAGCTCGCAGTCGCCGCCGGCCAGCGACGTCAGCTGGCCCGAGTGCTCGATGCCCTCGGCGATGGTGGACAGCTGCAACGCCCGGCCCAGCTGGATGATGCCGTGAGTGAGCGCGGCCGCGGTCGGCTCGTCGACCACGTCGTCCACGAAGGACTTGTCAATCTTGATGATGTCGATCGGGAACTGCCGCAGGTAGGCCAACGACGAGTACCCGGTACCGAAGTCGTCGATCGCGAGGCGTACACCCAGCTTTTTGATCTCGTGCAGGCGGGCAAGAGTGGCCGGGCGGTGATCGACGAGCAGGGACTCGGTGAGCTCGAGGATCAGCCGGTCGGCCGGTAGGCCGCCGGCCACCAGGGCGGATTGCACCAGGTGCGGCAGGTTGCCCTGATCCAGCTGCACGGCGGAGATGTTGACGCTGACCGTGAGCGGGTTGTCGACGCGGCGCTCGTTCCATTCGGCAACCCGCTTGATCGCCTCGCGTAGCACCCATTCGCCGATCGGCACGATCATGCCGGTCTCCTCGGCGAGCGGGATGAAGTCCATCGGCGGGACGACGCCGCGTTCCGGGTGCCGCCAGCGGACCAGCGCCTCGACCCCGGTGATGTCGTGGGTCTGCAGGTTCACGATGGGCTGGTAGCGCAGCTCGAATTCGTGCCGCAGCACGGCCCGGCGCAGATCGGTCTCCAGCTCGATGTGCGTCTGGAACGCGGTCTGCATGGCCGGCTCGAACACGTCGAAGCGGTCCTTGCCCTGCTTCTTGGCCTGATACATGGCCAGGTCGGCGTGCACCATCAGCTCCTGCGCGCTCAGTCCCGGCCGGGCGACCGCGATGCCGATGCTGGCGCTGATGTAGGCCTCCGATCCGGACAGGTCGAACGGCTCGCGCAGTGCGTGCAGGATGCGCCGGGCGATCGGCAGCACCTCGGCCGGATCGGTGACGCCGGGCAGCAGGACGGCGAACTCGTCACCGCCGAGGCGGGCCGCGGTGTCGCCGTCGCGCAGCGCGGACTGGATCCGCTGGGCGACACCGGCCAGCAACTGGTCACCAGCGGCGTGTCCGAGCGAGTCGTTGACCACCTTGAACCGGTCGAGGTCGACGAAGAACACCGCGGCGCCGGCGCCGATCGCCTCCTCCATCCGGGTGAGGAACAGCGCGCGGCTGGCCAGCCCGGTGAGCGAGTCGTGGAACGCCTGGTTCATCGCCTCCCGGGTGCGGGCGTCGGTGAGCGCCAGGCTGATGTGCTCGGCGAACGCGGTCAGCATCTCCTGGGCCTCTTTCGCCCAGGTGCGGCCCCCGCTGAAGGCGCCCACCGTGATGCTGCCGACCGCGACGCCGTTCTCGTGTACCGGCGCGGCCATCACCGACCGCACGTGCGCGTCGGTGAACCGCGGCATGGCGATCGGCGCCGAGGCGTCGTCCTCGACGATGACGATCTCGTTGCCGAGCACGGCCAGTCCGGCCGGGCCGCCGAGCGGAAGCGGGATGCCCTGGAACTTGGCGATGGTCGCCGCGGGCACGCCGACCGCGGCCACCATGCTGCCGCGGCTCGGATCCTCCGCGTCCACCAGGTTGAGGGTGGCCACGTCGGTGTCGAGAGCCTCGCGCACCGACGCGACGGCCATCTCGAAGACCTGCTGCAGGGGCAGCCGCTGGGCGATCGCGCGCTGGATGCCGCAGAACCCCTCGAAGAACCGGCGGCCCTGGTTCAGCGTGTCGAGCAGGCGGCCGTTCTCGGCGGCGTACCGCCGCTCCGACTCGATCATGTGCAGCGACAGCAGGCTGAGCTCGAGGACCCGGGCCATGCCGCGCAGCAGGCAGACCTCCTCGGCGGTGAACGGCGCCGAACGGCGGCCGAGGACCAGCAAGCCGGCGGCTTCACCGCCGATCGCGGCATACGTGACGGCATAGCTGTCATCGCCCAGATCCAGCGTGCTGCGGCGGCCGGCGGCGACCTCGGCCATGGCGTACGCGGGCACGTCCGCGAACGCCAGCCCGACGGTCGCCACCACCGCGTCGTCGATCATCAGCACGGCGACGTCGGCATCGAGGGCGCGGGCGGCGCATTCCACGGCGGCCTGTTGCGCGGCCGGTTCGCCGGGCCGATCGGCAACCAGGGACAGAAATTCTGTCAGCTGCTGAGTCGCGTGCACGGCATGCCAGTCGGCCGTTCCGGGCGGCATCTGAGGGAAAGTCACACTGTCGCTCATGTGACCAGCGGTGAGTGGGTGATCACTGAAAGTTGGCAGATCGCGATTTGATCAGGCTCAATGGATCAGTGGGTACGCCCGATGAACCGTCAGCCCGGATCCCCAACAGCCTCGCGCCCGCCCGCCTGGGTGCCGCCGCCATCACTTTCGTCGCGCTTGCCGCCACCGCGCCGATCGCCGTCCTGATCACCGTGGTGCCGGCCGCCTACGCCGGCGGCAGCGGCCCGATGATCCCGCTGACCTTCCTCGCGCTCGGCGCGATCCTGGTGTTCTTCGCGGCCGGCTACGCCGCGATGGGCCGTCGCGCACCGTTCGCCGGAGCCATGTACGCCTACGTGACCCGCGGTCTCGGCCGCCCGGCCGGGGTGGCTGCCGCCTGGGTCGCGGTGCTCTCGTACCACGCGATCCAGCTGGGCCTCTACGGCCTGCTCGGCACGGCGGCCGCGCCGCTGATCGCCGACTGGTTCGGCGTCGCGGTCCCGTGGTGGCAGGTCGCCGCCGCCGGCTGGCTGCTGGTCACGCTGGCCGGCACCGTCCGCGCCGAAATCACCAGCGGCCTGCTGGCCCTGCTCGTGCTGGCCGAGGTCACCGTGGTGGCGGGCTACACCGCGGCCAACCTCCGGTCGCCGGCGACCAGCGGCGTACCGATGGGTTCGATCGTTCCGACCGACCCGGCCGCCATCGACCGGCCCGCGCTGGGACTGCTGCTCGCCGTCGGCATGCTCACCTTCATCGGCTTCGAGACCACCGGGGCGTACGCGGAGGAGGCGATGCGCCCACGCCGCGAGCCGGGCCACGCCACGTACGCAGCGGTGCTCGTCCTGTCCCTCTTGTCGGCAGCCGCCTCCTGGTCGGTGGCCGTGGCCGCCGGCCCGGAGCGGGTCGGCGCGCTCGCCCGGCTCCGCGGTTCCGAGCTCATTTTCGACCTCGCCGCCGACCGACTCACCCCCTGGTCTGTCACCCTGGGCCGGTTGATGCTGGTCACCGGCCTGCTGGCGGCATTGCTGGCGGTGCACCACGCGATTGCCCGCTACCTGTTCGCCCTGTCCCGCGAGCGGCTGTTGCCGCCCGCCCTGAGCCGCACCGCCCGCCGCACCCGGGCCCCACGCGCCGCGTCGCTGACCCAGTCGCTGATCGCCGGCGCCGTCCTGGCCGCGGGCTACCTGACCGGTGTCGATGCGCCGGTGGTGCTGGCGCGGCGTCTCGCGGTCGCCGGCGGCCTGGGGATCCTGCTGGTGGTGCTGGCGACCTCGGTGGCGGCGCTGCTGCACCTCAACCGGGTGCCCGGGCGAGAGGGCCCATACCACCGTTTCGTGGCGCCACTGCTGTCCACTGTGGCGCTGGGCGCGTTGGCCTACCTCACGGTGCGGAATCTGCCGGCATTGCTCGATGTGCCGCCGGGCTCGGCGCTGCCCTGGATCGTCCCGGCGGCGGCGGCCGGCATAATCGCGCTGGGTCTGGTGCAGGCGCTGCTGGTGCGGGCCGTCAGCCCCGTCCAGTATGCAGGCATCGGCCAGAACGGCGTCCCGGTCGTGGTGGCCGCGGCCATCCCGGCCCAGCCCCGGGACCCCGGCCGGCACCGGCCCGAGCGCGTCCGGCCGTAAGCCCTTGCTCCGCTCGCCTGTACGCACCGGCCGGGTCCGGCGGTAGGCCCTTGCTCTGCTCACCTATACGCACCGGGCTTCTTCGCGTCCGGCTAGCACCGGCCAGTACGCTGCCGCCCGTCCATCGTGGCCACTTGCATCGCCGGAACCGTGCGTCAGCCGAAGAACTCCTGGATCTGGGCCAGCGTCAGGTAGCCCTGGGCCTCCATCTCGCGGGGGACCGACGGCAGCGGCTTGGTGGTGACCGGTAAATCGTCGGCCTCCGGTGGCAGCGGGTGCAGCGAAGGGGTGACCGGCAGCGCGGGCAGCGTCATCGCCTCGCGGATCACCTCGAACATACCGCGCACCTCGGTGGCCGCGAGCGCGAACATCTCGACCCGGCCGTCGTACGCGGCCGGCAGCGCGCAGGTGAAGTTCGCCTTCAGCCGGTCGTCGCAGCGCCGGATGTCGGCGCTCGGCCGCAGATGGTCGCGGCGGCCCTCGGCGACGATCCCGAGTTCACAGGTGACCAGGCCGGAATGACGCCACCAGGCCCGCCACTGGTGGTCGCCGTCCAGGGTCAGGGCGACGTGCCGCAGCGCGGCCAGGTAGTCCTGCGGAGCATGGCCATCACCGGAGGTGGTGCCCATCTGCGGATGCAGCCAGGTGTCGCGCCAGGCTTCGGCGTTTGAGCCGGTCTCCGTGCCGGCCGCGGGCTGGTGCTGCCAGGGCGTGCCGACGGCGAGCCGGTGGGCGCGCCCGGCGATCGGGAACAGCTCCGCGCCGGGCCGGCCGGCATAGCAGGCGAGCGCGGCCGGGACGGCCAGCACCTTCCGGTACGCGGTGGCGCCGGCGGCGACGGCCGCGAGGCGTACGTCCAGGAATGATGTTCCCGCGGTCTC
>DASWMR010000126.1:0-1876 GCA_036399635.1 Actinoplanes sp.
TTTATCTTCAGCGGCTCGCCGGTCGCGTCGGTCACCAGGTCGGAGAGGACGCGCAGGTGCTTGAGCCCGCCGCCGATCCGGCACCGGACGGTGATGTCGGACGTCATCCCGGTGTCCAGCGTCTGCCAGGCGGTCTCGGTCAGGCCACGGTCGTCCGGCAGCAGGGCGGCGGCTTGCTCGGAGCGGCTGACCGGGCCGAGCGAGGGATCGCGGTCGAAGATCCGGTACATGCCGGGCGACCACTCGGTCGCACCGCTCGTCAGGTCGTACTCGGCCCAACCGAGGCTGCCCAGCAATTCGGTCTTGGCGCTGCGCCGGCGGTCCTCGTCGACCCGTTGCCACCAGACCAGCAGGCCGCCGAGCACCGGCTCCACCGTGACGTCGAACAGTGAGCGGGCGACCACGCCGGCGCGCTTCTCCGCGTAGCCGAAGCCGGGCACCGAGGCCGGCTCCCCGGTGCGCACCACCTCGGCGTACGCCTGCCAGAGCTCGCCGCCGACGATGCTCGGGTAAAGGTCGCTGAGGAGTTCGTCGACGCGGCTGGTGCCGCGGTGGAAGATGTCGTGGCGGCGCCCGCTGGTGGCGCCGATCCGGAAATCGGTGATCGTGCCGTCCGGCGCGGTCACCGGCAGCAGCCAGGAGCAGCCGGCCGGGATGACCGCCAGCACCTCGCGGACCACCTGTGCGACCTTGTCCTCGGGCATGCGCTCAGGGTAGGGGAATGCCCTCGTCCACAGCAGATGGTGTGGCCGTCCGCACCCGTGTTTCGGTCGGCGAACAGCGGCTCGCACCCGCCGTCGGTAGGACCATCCGGACGCCTTGCAACCCTCGCTAAGTCGCTGCTTACCTTGGTAGCATCCCGCGATCACGCCTGCTTCAGGTGTGAGCGGCTTGCGCCGAGCCCGCCTGTGCGGAGGTCTTTCCTGTGTCCGAAAACCGTATGAAGGATCGAGTCAAAGTGCTGCTCAACGGGGCACCAGAGAGCCAGCCCTCGGATAATCCGCCGGCGCCGTCGCAGCAGCCACCCCAGCACGCGCAGCCCCAGCACGCACAGCCCCAGCAACCGGGCGTACCCCCGAATCAGGCATTGCAGGTGCTGACCCTCGCACAACGGACGGCCGAGGAGCACGTCGCCCGGGCCCACCACCAGGCCGACAAGATCCGCACCGACGCCCTCGCAGCCGCCGAGCAGATCGCCCGCGACGCCCAGGTGCACGCCCACAACGTACGCCGCGAGGCCGACAAGATCCTGGCCGACGCCCGCGCCGCCGCGGAGCAGATCGCCCGCGAGTCGCACGCCCGCACCGAGGAGGCCCGGCGCAACGCCGAGAAGATCCTCGCGGACGCCCGGGCCAACGCCGGCCAGATCGCCGACGACGCCCAGGCCAACGCCGACCACCTGAACCTGCAGGCCCGTCAGCGCTACGACGACGTGGTCGGCAGCCTGGGCAGCAAGCGCGAGGCGCTGCAGCAGCAGATCGAGGCGCTCGAGCTGTTCGACCGGGAGTACCGCGGCCGGTTGACCAGCTTCATGCAGGCCCAGCTGCGCTCCCTGTGGGTCGACCAGCCCCAGGTCGCCGGCGACCTCGCCGAGCAGTCGCCGGCGAAACCCACACCGGGCGGTCCGATCGCGGCCCCCCGACACGGCGCGGAGGTCGACGCGGTGCCGACGCCGCGCCAAAGCCACCAGGACAAGATAAACATAGACAGCGAAAAGCGCCCCAGCGACCGCTGACCCACCGCGCCCCCGCGTCGGCAGGGACGGACCGGCCTACGGGGCGCACATGAGCCTTCGCCGTCAGGCTGGGCGGGTGGCGGCGAACGCGGCTATCTCGGCCAGTGGGGGTGAATAGCCGTTGTCGGTGTCGACCAACAG
>DASWMR010000127.1:0-3131 GCA_036399635.1 Actinoplanes sp.
CGCGGGCAGGATGCTGAACGAGAAGAGGCCGACGGCGCCGGTGCCGATGTAGTCGGAGCCGCGCACCTCGACCGTGCGGACGCCGCTGGCCAGCGCGTCGCGCCACATCTTGGCCCGGACCTTGCCCTTGCGGCCGACCGCGGCGAGCGGGGTGCTCTCGGTCATCACCCCGCCGGGCTGCGGGCCGTACACGTACAGGTTGCCGGTGATGGCGTAGACCGCGCCGGCCGCCTTGGTGGCCGCGATCATCGCGTCGTTCATCGGGAACCAGAGCTTCTCCCACTCGGTGTACCGCGGGTTCGCGCAGTTGTAGAGCACCTCGGCGCCGCGGGTCAGCTCGGTGAGCCTGCGGGTGTCGGCGGCGTCCGCGGCCACCCGCTCGATCAGCGGGTGCGCCGGGCCACCGCCGCTGCGGGTGACCATGCGCACGCTCTCCCCCTGGTCGGTGAGGACACGGGCGATGGTGGTGCCGATCGGGCCGGAGCCGACCACGACATGCTTCGACATTGCTGTTCTCCTTTGCGAGCGGTGCTCTCCGTTGAGAACAACAGTTACATGGCTCTGGCCGGAATACAAGAGCAGTGCTCTCGTTATGGCACACTGTTCGCATGAGCGCTGCCGGAGTACGCGCCCGGGTCCGGGCCGAGATGACCGAGGAGATCAAGGCGGTCGCCCGCCGGCATCTCGCCACCGACGGCGCCAACCTGTCGCTGCGCGCGGTGGCCCGCGACGTCGGCCTGGCCTCGTCCGCCGTCTACCGATACTTCGCCAGCCGGGACGAGCTGCTCACGGCACTGATCATCGACGCGTACGACGCTCTGGGCGCGGCCGCCGAGCAGGCAGCCGCCGGGGCTGGGGAGCCCATCGAGCGCTGGCTCACGCTGGCTTGCCGGGTACGCGAATGGGCGCTCGCCGAACCGCACCAGTGGGCGCTGATCTACGGCAGCCCGGTGCCCGGCTACCAGGCTCCGGCGGACACCATCGGACCGGCCTCGCGGGTGATGATGCAGATCGCCGGGATCGTCCTGGACGCGTACGTGCAAGGCCGGATCGCCGACCGTGAGCCGGTCGCCGGCCGCTACGCCGAAGAGTTGGCGGCGGTCGCCGCCCAGTACACGCCGGGCGCCCCGCCCCGGCTGGTCGGTGCCGCGATGGCCGCGTTCATTCAGCTCTGCGGAACGGTGAGCGCCGAGCTGTTCGGCCAGCTGAAGAACTCGATCGACGAGGACCGACGCGGCTTCTTCGAGTTCCAGATGCGCGGCGCCGCGAGCTTCATGGGACTTACCTGACGGCTGCGTGCAGGACTCTGGCGTAAGCCAGGGCCTTCCTGCTGCTGGGTGCGCTATTCGGTGGTGGGGCTGGAACGATGTTGTTTACTGAGTCGATGCATGCGAAGCGCTCAGTCCAGGCGCCGACCGACCCGATTCTGACGCAGCGGCTCGCCCTCACGCCGGTCGGTCGCGACGATGTCGATGACCTGAACCTCTTGTATGGCGATCCGGTGGTGGCGTATTGGACCGGGCCTTGGACCCGCGTGGCTGTGGAGGCATGGGCCGCGAACATGGCGGCCCGGTGGACGGCGGACGGAGTCGGTAAATGGATGGCACGCGACCGTTCGGACGGGTCGCTTGTCGGGCGCGGTGGCTTCACGCGCATCGACCTCGATGGCGAGGCGGTGCTCGAACTCGGCTGGGCGGTGCGTGACGCCCTCACGGGCCGCGGCTATGCGACGGAACTCGGCCAGGCAGCGCTCGCCTGGGCGCTAGCCCACCACCCGGACCTGCCGGTCGTGGCGTTCACCGAGGTGCACAACCGTGCCTCGCGGGCGGTCATGGAGCGGCTCGGTATGCGAGCGGCCGGCATCATCCGGCGTGAAGGGCTCGTCGAGGGAGTGACCGGCGTGCACCCGGACGCCCCCTTCGCTCTATACCGACTCTGACAGCTCGATTTCGGTACAGACCCGCGATAGCGGGCCGCGCTGAGCGCCGTACGGCTGGGTTTTCCCTTGATCATTGCGGCAGCCACTGCGCTCGGGTCATGTCCACACGATCGCCCTTCAGCGGTACGCCGTCGGCCAGCAGCCGTTGCCGGGCTTCCTGCTCGTGACCCGGTGGCAGCCGGCCGGCGCTGGTCACCACCCGGTGCCACGGGACTGCCCCGCCATGCCGGGCCATGATGGTGCCGACCTGGCGGGCCGAGTTGCGGCCGGACACCTCGGCGAGCGCATCCGCGACCGCCCCGTAGGACATCACCCGGCTCGCGGGGATGCGTTCGACGAGCGCGAGCACCTCTTCGACGTACTCCTGGGGTGTCACCCAGGCCACGATATGGGATCTCGGCGTGGTCGCGGCGCCGCACCCGAGCAGAATGGGCCCGGTGCGTGAAGCGGTGACCGAGGCGAAGCGGATCGTGGTGAAGGTGGGGTCGTCCTCGCTGACCACGGCCGCCGGCGGAATCGACGAGAAGCGCGTCGACGCCCTGGTCGACGTGCTCGGCGGGCTCGCCGCCGAGGGACGCGAGGTGGTGCTGGTCTCCAGCGGCGCGATCGCCGCCGGGCTGGCCCCGCTGCAGCTGGCCCGCCGCCCGCGCGACCTGGCCACCCAGCAGGCAGCCGCCTCGGTGGGGCAGGGCCTGCTGATCGGGCGGTACGCGGCCGGCTTCGCCCGGCACCGGATCACCGTCGGGCAGGTGCTGCTCACCGTCGACGACGTGACCCGCCGGGTGCACTACCGCAACGCGTACCGCACGCTGCGCAAGCTGCTCGACCTCGGCGCCCTGCCGATCGTCAACGAGAACGACACGGTCGCCACCGAGGAGATCCGGTTCGGCGACAACGACCGGCTCGCGGCGCTGGTCGCCGCACTCGTCGACGCCGACCTGCTGGTGCTGCTCTCCGACGTGGACGCGCTCTACACCGGCAGCCCGTCGAACCCGACCTCGCGGCGCATCCCGTACGTCGGCGGCGCCGAAGACCTGGCCGGCATCAGCATCGCGACGCCGGGTCGCTCCGGGGTGGGCACCGGCGGCATGGTGACCAAGATCGAGGCGGCCCGCATCGCGACGGGGGCGGGCATCCCCGTGGTCCTCACCTCAGCGACCCGCGCCGCGGCGGCGCTCGAGGGCGATGCGAT
>DASWMR010000128.1:0-2632 GCA_036399635.1 Actinoplanes sp.
CAACCAGCTGCTCGTTGCCGGACTGATCATGGCCACCGAGCCGTTGCTGGCTGTACTGATGCTCCGCGATCTTGGATTCCCGCTCTGGCAATACGGCCTCGCCTTCGCGCTGCCCGCCGTCGGCGGGCTGATCGGCTCACGCCTGGCCCGGCGGGTCGTGGCGCGGCACGGCCAGTACCGGATCCTGCGCGTTGTCGGCACGCTCCGGGCGATCTGGCTGATCGGTCTCGCCTTCGTCCAGCCGGGAGTGGCCGGCCTCGCGACCGTGATCGTCGTCGAGTTCGCGATCATCATCAGCATGAGCCTGTTCAACCCGGTCCTCGCCACCTACCGGCTCGAACACACCCCCAAGGACCGCGTCGCTCGCACCCTGCTGGCCTGGTCGATCAGCAGCAGCGCGGCGATCGCCGCCCTCACCGCGCTCGGTGGGCTGCTCGCCGATGTGACCGGTGCCCGCACGGCCATCATGGTCGCCGGCGTGCTCATCCTCGCCAGCCCGCTGTTGCTACCTGGCCGGGCGCGCGTCACCGCGGACGCCGCCTGGTAGCAGCATCGGCCCCTGCCATCGCGGACCGGAAGTGGCCCTACCCCTGGAGCGTCCCACCGAACTGCGCGGGATGCCGCCGGGTCACGGGGCGGGGGTGGCGTTCATCGCGTGCAGCAGGACGTGCTCGGAGCGGTCGTCGCCGGCCAGCTCGGTGGAGACCCGGCCCCGGCGGAAGACGATCACCCGGTCGCTCACCTCGGCCAGCTCCGCGGGGTCGGTCGAGCACATCAGGACGATCTTTCCGGCGGCGGCCAGCCCGCGGACTATCTGGTGCATCTCGGCCTTCGCGCCGACGTCGACACCCCGGGTGGGATCGTCCAGGAGGATCACCGCGGGCTCGGCCTGCAGCCATTTGGCGAAGACCACCTTCTGCTGGTTGCCGCCGGAGAGCGTGCCGACCACGTCGTCCGGGGCTGCCCGGATGCGCAGGTCGGCGATGTGTCGGCGGGCGATCTCGGTGGACCGGGCGCGGCGCAGCAGGAAACCGCCGTCCCGGCGGGCCAACCAGGCGACGCTGGTGATGTTGGCGGCGACCGTGGCGTCGAGCATCAGACCCAACCCCTTGCGATCACCGGGTACGAACGCGATCCGTCGGCGTACGGCCTCGGCGGTGTTCTGCGGTCGCCCGCGGCCGTCGGGTAGGTGGACCGTGCCGGACGCCGGCACCGCCCGGCCCCAGAGCAGGTCCAGTACCGCATGGTGGCCGGCGCCCTCCAGCCCGGCCAGCCCCACCACCTCGCCGGTGTGCGCGGTCAGCGACACGTCGTCGAGCCGCCCGGCCACCGTGACGTTGCGCAGCGACACAGCGTCGGAGCCCGCCGGGCCGGCGGCAACGCGATTCGCCGCCGCCGGAGCCGAACCGAGCATCGCGGTGACCATCTCGGTCATCGACAGCTCGGCGGTCGGCACGCCGTCGCGGACGTTGCGGCCGTCGCGCAGGATGGTGATCCGGTCGGCGAGTGCGGCCACCTCCTCGAGGAAGTGCGAGACGTAGAGCACCGCGACCCCGCGTGCGGTGATCCCGCGGACCACCGCGTGCAGCCGTTCGACGGCCGCGGCCGGCAACGCGGAGCTCGGCTCGTCCAGGATCACCATGTGCGGGTTGCCGAGCAGCGCCCGGCAGATCTCCAGAAGCTGGCGCCGGGCCAGGTCGAGATCGCCGACCCGGGTGTCCGGCGGCAGCTCGCCCAGGCCCAGCTCGGTCAGGACCGGACGGGCCCGCCGGTACATCTCGGCGCGGTCGAGCAGGCCGAGCCGGGTTGGCTGGGCGGTCACGAAGAGGTTGGCCAGCACGTCCAGGTCGCCGAAGAGGCTCAGCTCCTGGGAGACGACGGCGATGCCGTGCCCGCGTGCGTCGCCGGGACCGGTGAGCCGCAGCTCGGCGTCGTCTAGGGTGAGCCGGCCGCTGTCCGGCGTGGTGACCCCGGCCAGGATCTTCACCAGGGTGGACTTCCCGGCGCCGTTCTCGCCCAGCAGCGCGTGCACCTCACCGGGCCGCAGCCGCAGGTTCGCACCGGCGAGCGCGGTGACGCCGCCGTACCGCTTGGTGACCTCGGCGGCGACGAGCATGTCAGCGGGCTTCGGTGAGCGGTCGCAACTGGGCGTTCGGGTCGGCGAAGAGCTTCTTGGCCTCCTCGGCGATGCCGGCGCGACGAGCGGCGTCGGATTGCTGCCGGGCCTGGATCGCGTCGATGTTGGCGCTGTCGACGATCAGTCCGGGCGTGTAGAACCAGCCCTGGGAGAGCTTCTCGCCCTTCTTCACGGCCTCGGCGAGCAGCCGCATCGCCACGTACCCCTTGAGGTAGTGCTCCGGCGAGATGGTGACGAAGTTGGTGCCGTCCTTGACCGCCTCCAGCGTCTTGGCGTCGAGATCGAAGCCGCCCGACAGCCAGGTGCCCTTGGTCTCCCGCTTCAGCTTGGCCAGCGAATAGCTGTCCGCGTCGCCGACGCCCAGGAAGGCGAGCGCCCGGCTGTTCGCCCGGACCTGCGACGACCAGGCGTTGTAGCTCTGGCCCGCATCACTGAAGGTCTGGAACGGGCCCTTGACGACGATGCCCGGCAGCTTCTTCGCGAAGGTGTCCTTGA
>DASWMR010000129.1:0-3670 GCA_036399635.1 Actinoplanes sp.
TGCCCGGTACGAGTCCGTCCGCCGCCACATACTGGGACAACTCACCGGGCGAAGGCGGATTAACGATGAAACGTCAGGTTTTTGCCGCACCTCTGGTCGTGCTTGCCCTGGTTCTGGCCGGGTGTGGCGGCTCGGACGCCGCCGACGACGGCGACACCAAGGTCGCGTTCGTGGTGGCCAACTCGCAGCTCAACTTCGCCGTTGAGATGTCCGCCGGCTTCCGCACCGGCGTGCACAAGTTCGCCGGGGTGGCGGCCGACGTGATGGGGCCGGATATCGTCGACGGCCCCCGTCAGGTGCAGATGTTCAAGGACACCACCAAGACCTTCAAGGACGGCATCTCGGTGTTCACGCTGTCGCCGGAGATCTTCGCGGCGCCGATCGCGGCCGCCGTCCGCGACGGCATCCCGGTGATCGCCGTGGACAACCCGCTGCTGTCCGCCTCGAACGTCAAGCTCTTCGTCGGCAACGACAACTACGAGTTGGGAAAGATGCTGGCCGACCAGGCGATCGCGAAGCTACCGGCGAATGCCACCGGCAAGATCGTCATCGGTACGTCGTCGCCCGGTGCCCCGGTGCTCGACCGTCGGGTGAAGGGCATCCGCGACGAGCTGAAGGCGAAACTGCCCGGCGTCACGGTGTTCGGACCGTTCGACACCAAGCAGGAGGTGGCCGCCAACCTGGCGGCGTGGGAGACCCTGGTCAAGGTCAACCCGGCGGCCCTCGCGTTCCTCGGCACCGGCGATGCGGACGGCTACCACCTGGCCGAGATCCGCCGCACCACCAAGGGCAAGTGGATCGCCGGCGCGTTCGACCTCGACCCGAAGTCGCTTGCCGCGGTGAAGGCTGGCCAGCTGTTGCTCGTCTCCCCGGAACACTTCGTGAAGGGCGCGCTGGCCGGTCGGCTGCAGGCGAAGCACGCCAAGGACGGCGAGGCGCTGCCGGAGGGCTGGCTCTACACCCCCGGCCTCGCGGTGAACAGCGACAACATCGACGCTGTGCTGGCCCGCCAGGCCACGCAGGAGACCCGGGCGGCGGCGCTGAACCCGCAGATCGACGCCATCCTCGCCGACAAGAGCCACCTACGCCCCTTGACCGACGCCAGCTGACCCCGCGCTAGCGGTGAGCCGGCAGCTCCAGCGTGCCGGTGACGAAGCGGCGGACGTGGCCGAAGGCCTCCTCGGTGGCCTGGCGGAAGACGCCGTGCCCGATGCCGGCGATGATCTCCAACGTCATCTCGGCGCCGGTCAGCGACGCGGCGAGCCGGCGGGTGGCGGCCGCCGGGACGACCGGGTCATGCTCACCGGCGAGGATGAGCGTCGGGCAGGTGACGGCCGGCAGATAGTCGCTGGGATCGGCCGAGCCGCAGCCGCCGGTGCGGAAGTGGGCTTGCACGTCGGGGTTCAGCCGGGCCCGGGTACGGCGCAGCGTCATGTCGGCCTGCGCGGCGGGATCACCGTACAGGGGCAGGGCATGCTGCTCCCAAGCCTGTGTGGCCTCGGTGCTGGTGTCGCCGGTGAGATACCGCTCGGCCGCCTGCCGGGCGGCCCGCCCGCCGCGCCGCTCGAAGACGTCGAGGGTCTCCGGCAGTGAGGTGGGCACGCCGAGCGGGCTGTCCAGGATGAGCCCGCCGACCAGGTCGGGGTGGTGGGCGGCGCAGTGCAGGGCGACCAGTGCGCCGCTGGAGGTGCCGACGAGGATGGGCCGCTCGATGTCGAGGGCCCGGCAGAAGGCCACGACGTCGGCCGACCATTGCGCCCAGGTCCAGTCGGCCGGCGAGCCGGGATCCGAGCGCCCGGCGCCGCGCTGGTCGAGGTAGACGATCTGGGCCAGGTCGGTGAGCGCGGCAAATTCGGGCTTGAACAGGCTGTGGTCGGCGCCGGGTCCGCCGTGCAACAGGATCAGCGTGGGGCGTAGCGCCATGGCGGCCTCGCGCACCACCAGCCCGGCCCCGTCGACATCGAAGTACAGGGCGACATCGCCCACCGTGATCCGCATCCGGCCATCATCGCGGCACCCGTCCACGGACGCAGCCCCGCGCGTCTCAGCCGGGAATCGGGGCGTCCCGGCAGACGGTTCCGGCCGGCGGGACGGTCAGGCGGAGAAGATATTCATACATGTACGCCTCGACGCAAGCGCTCTTGCGGCGTGCGGTGTGGCCCTCGCCGGCCCAGGTGATCAGGTGACCGTTCGCCAGCGTGCGGGCGAGG
The DNA here is from genome assembly GCA_036399635.1 of Actinoplanes sp. Taxonomy (GTDB): domain Bacteria; phylum Actinomycetota; class Actinomycetes; order Mycobacteriales; family Micromonosporaceae; genus Actinoplanes. Next base: position 2,211 of record DASWMR010000129.1, read on the forward strand.
GCGACCGCGTCAGCGTACGGCGTGTCGGGGTCGCCGGTGTTGCCGGAGACGAGGATCGGTGCGGACCCGGCAGCTCGGTATGACCCGGTGTAGCGGCTGTGCCGTGCGGCCGCCCACTGTAGACAGGCGGGAGCGTGCGTCTGGTCGTAGGCGGGTGGGCCGTAGGCCATGCCGGGCGCGGTGAGCGGGAAGTCCGCGGCCACCTTCGCCAGCCGGGCGCGTAGCTCGGGCACGCTTCGCGGGTAGACCCGATCGGCGCACTCGACTGACACATTGACGGCGTTGAATGCCGCGTCGGCCTGGCTGACCGCGTACATCAGGGGGCCCTTGCGGGTTTCCGCGAGGTGCAGATCCGTTCCGAGGGTGGCCCACTGCCGGGTGCCGCTGTTCAGCCGGGAGGTCAGCTCGGAGAGCATCGTCGCGCCGTTGACGCTGACCGCCCCGGCGGAATCCAAAACCGGGTGCGCGTCCAGCGAGTCCAGGATGGAGCGCAATTTCTGCTGAACGGAGCCGCCCGACGCGAATGCACACTGGGTCGGGGTGACCGCACACCAATCGAGGAACCGGAGCATCGCCGCCTCGGTCGCCTGGAACTGCCCGTAGTCGTACGCGTAGGGATCGTTGGCGTATTTCTCCGGGTCATAGCCGGAGTCCAGCACCAATGCCCGGGTGCGCTGCGGGAACATGCTGGCGTAAACGGTGCCGACATAGGTGGCGTAGGACCCGCCGAAATAGGTCAGCTTCTCGTCACCGACCGCCGCCCGCAACAGGTCGAGGTCACGCGCCTGCGACGCGGTGCCGACATGCGGCAACAGGTCGCCGGAATGCGCCCGGCAGGCGGCGTTCCATTCCCGCGCGAGGCGCATCGTGGTGCGGAAGGCGCGTGGGCCGGGCCGGCTCGTCGCCTGCGCCCACTGCTTGCCGTATGCCGACTGGCCGAGGCAACTCACCGGCTGGCTGCGGTGCACGCCACGCGGATCGAAGCCGACGATGTCGAACCGGTCGCGGATTTCCTGGTTCGACGAGGTGGCGAACGTCTGCACCCAATCCCAGCCGGAGCTCCCCGGACCACCGGCGTAAATGAACAGCGTGCCGATCCGGGCCGCCGGATTGGCCGCCGGCCAGCGGCGCAGTTGCAACGTGAGCTGGGTTTTGTCCGGCCGGTCGTAATCAAGCGGCACCTGCGCGGCGGCGCACTGATAGACGCCCTCGCCGCAGTCCGCCCACGCCAGCGTCGCAATGGCGACGCTTGGCGGCGGTTCGGACGCAGCCGCGTTGGCCTGGCTTGAGCCGAGCAACGACAGGGCCAATAGGCCGGCCAATAGCTTCATGGCCTGAACATAGGCCGACCGGAATGGCCGCAGCCGGGAACGGCCATTGCGTCACACGAAATGTGTCACCCGGCCAGGCGCCCGAGCCGGGTGGGGATGCGGAAGGGCGGAGGCCGTCGTGGGAACGGC
>DASWMR010000130.1:0-9409 GCA_036399635.1 Actinoplanes sp.
CCGGCCGCCAGAGCGGCCCGCAGATCGGCGAGATTGTTGCCGGCCCGGTGTGCGACGGCGAGCAGGGGGCGGTCGTCCATGCTGGGAAAGCTAATCGCCGATCAATGCCGCGAAGCGACCGGCGGATGAGCGGTAAGGGAATGCCGTTACGGCTTCGGGCACCGGCCGGCTGATTTAGAGTCGGCACGAGGGGGTGCACCGTGTCCGATTTCAATGGGGCCGGGGTCCGATCCGACTGGGGTGAGCCGGACGGCGTACTCGGTATGTACGTTAACCAGATGGACCGGCTCTCCGAGCCGGTGGACCCGGGCGTGCCGCTCAGCCTGACGGTGCACGGTCTGCTCGTCTCGGGTGAGCTCATCCCGCAATGGCAGTGGTTCGCCGAGGTCAGCGAGATGAACAACCACGACGACGCGTTCTACGTCGGGATGGCCGAGCACGTGAAGGAACAGTCCGACCTGGCGCTCGCCGCGGTCAAGCTGCGCGACACCGGCGGCGAGGTGACGCAACGGCAGTACACCGCCGTGGTCGCCCCGACCCGGTACATCCACCTGCGCCATGCCACGATCCACTCACCGGGGCGGACGGCCAGCACCCGGCTGTGGCGCGGCCGGCTGTGCGACGTCTCCGGCTGGATGCCCGGCGACGCCGAATAAGCAGCAATCCGGGCGACACCGGCGGAGCGGCGCGAGGTCCGATTCCCGCCAGACCGGTGCGGCGGGTTGCGGCTAGCGTGGCGGGATGGACTGGACCGCGTACGGGGCATTCCTGACCTTCGCCGTGGCGGTGGTACTCGTGCCGGGGCCGGATTTCGCGGTGGTCACCGGCAACACGCTGGCGGGCGGCCGTCGGCGCGGAATGTCGTGCTCGATCGGCGTCGCCACGTCGAACGCGATCCAGGGTGCCGCGGCCGTCGCCGGGCTCGGGGCGATCATCACCCGCGCGCAGCCGGTGTTCCTCGCGATCAAGTGGGCCGGTGTGCTGTACCTGACGTATCTGGGTGTGCAGCTGCTGCGGTCGGCGGTGCGTGGCCGGTACGACGTGGGGCCGGCGAGCTCGGGCGGTTGGCGCCAGGGCTTCCTGTCGAACATCACGAACCCGAAGGTCCTGGTGTTCTACCTGGCGGTGCTGCCGCAGTTCCTGGCGCCGGGTACGGGCGTACCGGTGCTGCTGGTCTTCGCCCTGAGTCACGCTCTGCTGTCGCTGGTCTACCTGCTGATCCTCACCGTGTTTCTGCACCGCGTGCGGCGGGTGCTGGCCCGTCGGCCGATCCGGCGGGCGCTCGATGCGATCACCGGGGTCGCCATGATCAGCTTCGGCGCCCGGCTGGCGTTGGAACGAAGCTGACCGCGCGGGCGTAGCGGGCGCGCACCGGCAACCGGTCCAGCGGCAGCGCCACCAGCAGACCGAGCGAGATCCAGACGTACGCGTTGCTGCCCGGGAACGCCCGCCAGCCGAACGGATGCCCCCACCACAGCCAGACCACACTGCTGCTCAACACGACGAACACGGCCGCCAGCACAGCGAGCCGGCGCCGCCGCGCGACCTCGGGCCGGTCCAGGGCCCGGCTGGCCAGCAGGAACAGCGCCGGCGTCAGCCACACCAGGTGATGCACCCAGGTGATCGGGCTGATCAGGCAGCCGACCACGCCGGTGAGCGCGAACCCGGTGCGCGGGTCGCTGTCGCGCACCGACCGCAGCACCCACCACCAGAACGCCAGCACCAGCGCGACGGCGCCGAGCCACCAGATCGCGGGCGCCTCCAGTCGGGCCAGGACGCCGCGCAGGGACTGGTTCGAGACGTACTCCAGTTTGCCGACCCGGCCGGTGTCCCACAGCGCACCGGCCCAGAACGCCCGGGACTCGTCCGGTGCGACGAGCAGCGTCAGCAGGGTGACGCCCACCGCCGTACCGATCGCGGTCCCCGCCGCCCGGTACTGCCGGGTGAGCAGCAGGTAGCCGATGAAGATCGCCGGGGTCAACTTGATCGCGGCGGCCAGGCCGGTGCCGACGCCGGCCCACCGACCGTGCGGACCGGCCCGCAGATCCGCGCAGACCAGCACCAGCAGCAGCAGATTGACCTGGCCGTAGCTGAAGGTGTCCCGGGACGGCTCGAAGACCAGGGCGGCCACGAACGCGAGCGCGCAAGGGGTCCAGACCGGCCATCCGCGCCGGTCCAGCAGCGGCACCAGGAACCAGCGCAGCAGCAGGGCGACCGCGCCCGCATTCACCAGCAGCCCGGCCGCGATCGCGAGCGGCCAGGCGGTCGCCGCAAGCGGGCTCAGCACCAGCGCGGCAAACGGGGGATAGGTGAAACCGTATTCGGTGCCCTGGTAGCGGTACGCGTACAGGTCGTCGCCGTCGAGCAGCCAGGAGCGCACCGCACCGCGATAGACCCCCAGGTCGAAGAAGTGCCGGAAGGTGGGCACGGTGATCAGGAAGACCGCGACGGCGACCGCGGCGACGGACACCAGGACCACCTGGCGGCGGGCGGTCACCGCAGGACCAGGGCGGGTGCGGTGGCGAGGCGTACGGCCAGGAAGACCGCGCCGCCGAGGAGCGCTCCCAGCACGGCCAGCAGGACCCGCTCGGGGTCGGCGGCGAAGCCGTCCGGCAGGACCACTAGCACCAGTACGCCGCAGACCGCGGCCAGCACCCGTCGCACCCGTCGGTCGGCAGCCGCCGCCGCGAGCGGAGCCAGGCCCCACACCAGATACCACGGCCGCAGGGCCGGGCCGAACGCGACGAGGGCGACCAGGAGGATGCCGAGGCCGTAGACCGGGCCCAGCCGGCTCCGGTAGGTCCACACCAGGCCGGCGACGATCAGCGTCGCGAGCAGGCCGGCCCACCGCCAGACGCCTTGCGCGACCGTGGCGCCGACGCCGTCGTCCGCGAGCACCGCGGCGGTCCCGCGGCCGAGCGCCGAGGTCAACGACCAGTTCTGCGCCGAGATCGGGGTGCCGAGCGCGGTGATCCAACCGTAGCCGGTGCCGGCCAGCGCGGTGAGCAGCACGGTCGCGGCGGCAGCCGTCCCGGCGACGGCGGCCCCCGCCCGGGCGACCGGCCAGCGACCGGGCAGCTGTGCGCCCCAGATCAGCGCGACCGCGCACAGCCCCAGCGCGGCCGGCACCTTGACCAGCGCCGCCGCCGCGACCAGCAGGGTGGCGGCGATCGGTCGCCGGCGCACCGCGGCGGCCAGCCCGGCGGCCAGCAGGCCCACCATCAGCGCGTCGTTGTGCGCGCCGGCGACCAGGTGGATCAGGGTGAGCGGGTTCAGCACGGCGAGCCAGGTGGCGGCGGTCGGGCTGACCCCGGCCGAGACCGCCAGTACCCGGATCGACGCTGCCAGCAGCACCAGCCCGGCGACCGCGACCAGCCGCATCGCGACCACACCGACGAGCAGGTGCGGCCCGGCCACCCACTCGGCGACCATCAGGAAGACCGGGCCGTACGGGCTCGGGGTGTGCTGCCACACGGCGGGCACCTGCTCGGCGACCTGGCCGCCGAGCAGCGCCGGCCCGTGCCGGTAGACGTCCATCCCAGAGTCGATCATCAGACCCTGGGCCAGGTAGCTGTACACGTCGCGGCTGAACATCGGCGGCGCCAGCAGCAGCGGTGCGCTCCAGAGGGCCAGGGTGCGCCAGCAGTCGTCCGCCCCGGTCCGGCCGTACCACCACCACCCGAGAAGCAGCAGCGCCAATCCGCTGTAGACGCCGACCAGCCCGGCCTGGGCGTTGCCACCGCCGGCGAAGAACGGCACGCCTACGGGCAGCGCGCCGGCGCCGAGCCCGCCAACGGCGACCAGCGCGGAACCGGCGAAGCCGACAGCCCGTGCCGAGGCAGAATGATCTCTGAACACGGTTGCACTATTTCAATGCCCAGTGTCGATCGGTGGACGCCCCAACGTCTCCCGCATGAACTAGCGGGTCAACGTCGCCCCCATGAATAGCGGGTCAGGGGAGAGCGATGGGGAGCTTGAGACCATCGAGGGCGGTCGCGCACGGACAGTCCCGCACGGTCGGGAGCTTGGTCACGGCATCCAGCAGTACGCCACGGAGCCGCTCGGTGTTCTCCGCGAACACCTCGAAGACCTCCCGTTGGGTGACACCGTGCGCACCCTCCACTCCGGCGTCCAGGTCGGTGACGAGCGCGATGGCGGTGTAACAGAGCCCCAGCTCACGGGCGAGCACGGCCTCCGGGTGGCCGGTCATGTTGACCACAGTGCCGCCGATCGCAGTGAACCAGTGCGACTCGGCCCGGGTCGAGAAGCGCGGCCCCTCGACCACCACCATGGTGCCGCCGTCCACCGGCCGCACCGGCGCGGCTGCCTCGAGCACGGTGGCCCGGCCGGCCGGGCAGTAGGGATCGGCGAACGAGACGTGCACGGCGCCGGCATCATAGAACGTCTGCGGCCGCCCGCTGGTGCGATCGATCAGTTGGTCGGGCACCACGAAAGTGCCCGGCCCGAGCTCTGGCCGCAGTCCACCGACCGCGCAGGGTGCGACGATCTGGCGTACGCCCAAGGCGCGCAGCGCCCAGAGATTTGCCCGGTAGGGGATCCGGTGCGGCGGGAACCGGTGATCGCGGCCGTGCCGGGGCAGGAACGCCACCCGGCGGTCACCCACGCGGGCGATCGTCACCGGGTCGGACGGGGGACCGTAGGGCGTGGACAGCTCGTGCTCCTCGGCATCGTCGAGCAGGGCGTACAGCCCCGATCCGCCGATGACTCCGATCTCCGCCGCTGGGTTCATGCGCAGACCTTATCGAGGGCCGGAATCTCGGGCTAATGTGCTGGGCATGGCATTGGTGGAAGACCCGCGCCGTCACGAAGCCTTCTTGACGAGGGGTTCCGGAAGGTGTCGCCGAGTAACGTCGGCGGCAACGCTGCGGGCAGCCCGTGTATAGCGAGGGACAGCGGATCGGAGGCCGGTCGATGGAGTCGATGACCGGCCGGCTGCTGGTGGCGACTCCGACCCTCAAGGACCCCAACTTCGACCGCACGGTCGTGCTCCTCGTGGCACATGAGAGCGGCGGTGCCCTGGGTGTGGTGCTCAACCGCGCCACCGAGGTTCCGGTCGCCGAGGTGCTGGGCGGCTGGGGTGAGCTGGCCGGCGACCCCGCGGTGCTCTTCGAGGGCGGCCCGGTGCAGCCCGAGTCGGCGATCTGTCTAGCCCGCACCCGCCCCGAGGTGACGAAGCGAGTCACCGGCTTCCACCGCGTCGCCGGCGCCCTGGGCACGGTCGACCTGTCGGCCGACCCCGACCACCTGCGCGAGAGCGTCGCCGGCATCCGGGTCTTCGCCGGCTACTCGGGGTGGTCGGCGGGCCAGCTGGAGGACGAGATCGCGTCCGGTTCCTGGTTCCTGTTGGACGCCCTGCCCGGGGACCCGTTCATCAACCGCCCGGACGACCTGTGGGCCATGGTGCTGCGCCGGCAGGGCGACATCCTGGCTGCGGTGGCGCACTTCCCGCCCGACCCGGCGCTGAACTGAGGGGGTACCGCCGGGCCCCTGGGGTGGGTGTGTAGTATTTCTTCGTGCCTGGGACACCGGGACGGTAAGGGGCTGTGGCGCAGCTGGTAGCGCACCACACTGGCAGTGTGGGGGTCAGGGGTTCGAGTCCCCTCAGCTCCACCCTTACTCAGCAGGAAACGCACCGCTCCCCGATCAACAGGGGACGGTGCGATTTTTATGAGCACCATTTTTGTGAGTACCAGGCGAGTGCCAAGTGCCGCCTAGGCAGGCGCGCCACCGAGCGTGACGGTCGGTCGGATCGGCGATTCGGGTGCCGGGATGCTTTCCGCTCGGTGCCACCGCTGTTGGCGCACCGGGCTCAGCAACGCGACGACCCGTTGGCAGAGGTCGTCCGGGTCGAATGGTTTCACGACGTAGTCGTCGGCTCCGCACTCGAAGCCGACGGCCTTGTCGGCGTGCTGAGTGCGCGCGGTCAACAGCACCACCGGCATGCCATCCGTACGGCTGGCGGCGCGCAGGGCCATACACAGGTCGAGGCCGGATGTGCCGGGCATCATGATGTCCAGCACGACGCAGTCCGGCAGGTCGGCGGAGATCGACTCGAGTGCTTCGGTGCCGCTGGTTGCCGTCCGGCTCTCGATGCCGGCCACCGCCAGTGTCGCGGTGACCAGCCCGAGGACGGCTTCGTCATCGTCAACGATCAATACCGTTGCCATGTCCGCCCTCCGGGGTTCCTCGAATTATAACTTTTCGAACTTTTCGTGCGTAGCGTTTCCCGCATGGCACCACCTGGGCCGGTGCTGAAGCCGCGCCGGATGCGGTTGGCTCTGGTCCTCGCCGGCGCGGCCACCGCTCTCATCGGCATCGCCGCCCTGGCTGTCGTCGGCGTCGCCGAATCGGTCCAGGACCGGGCGGCCCGGCAGCAGATCGACAATCGGGCTGCCCTGGTCAGCGCGGCCGCGGCGGGTCAGCTCAACCGGTATGTCGACGCTTTGGATCTCATGGCAGCCGGTCTGGCGGCAGCCCAACCGGTGACCGCCGACGCCTTCACCCGGGTCACCGCGCCGCTGCGGGAACTGGAGCTGAGCGGTGTCCCGTCGGTCGCGTTCGTCGTGCCGGTCCGTACCGACCAGATTGCCGCGACTCAGGCGCGCTGGCGGTCCCGGGGCTCGACCGGACTGAGCCTCGCACCGAACCGAGATGTCGCCGACCACCTGTTCACTGTGCTGAACCAGACGGTCGACGGGTCGGAGTCGCGCAAACTCGGGAGTGACTCGACGCGGGCGCCAGCCGCCGCGGCGGCACTGCGTCAGGCCCGGGCATCCGGCATCATCACCGTCTCCGAGCCCTACCAGTTGCTCCGCGACCAACGGCTGCGGCCGGCGCAACGCCAGCTCTCCTTCGTCATCGCCGCGCCCGTCCCCGGCGGCGTGGACCGGTCCGGCGATCAAGCGTTCCAGGGCTGGGTCGTGATCAGCCTGCGTGGTCAGGACTTCATCACCGACACCCTGCAGGAGTTCGCGCAGAACCTCGTCGACGTGACCCTGCTGGTGCGCACCGCCAACCGGGACACGGTGCCGGTCGCCAACCTGCGCGCCGCCGGTGCGCAGCGCCGCGACCTGCACCGGACCCTCGAGCTCACGGTGGCGCAGGCGCATTGGACGATTCAGATCGACGCGGTCGCGGCGCGCCTTCCCGGCGTGCACAGCGCGCTGCCGGCGACCACCGGAATCGTCGGCGTGCTGCTCGCCCTGTTGACCGCTGTCCTGATCACCGGGCGGGCCCGGGCCGACCATCGGGTCCGCCTCGCCACCGCGGAACTGGTCCGCAGCACCACGCATCTCCATACCGAACTCGACGCGCGGTACGCCGCCGAGGCGCTGCTCCGGACCGCGCACGATGACCTCGAATCCGAGCGAATCCGCCTCACCCAGATCCTGGACGCCTTGGACGTCAGCGTCGTCACCTGCGACCGCGACGGAACAATCAGCCATCTGAACCGCGCTGCCCGCGCCGATCTCGGCGCGGTGACCGGAACTCTGACCATCGCCGAACACGGCGAGCGCCTCCGGCTCAGCTCAATCGACGGCAAGGTGCTGCCGGAATCGGACCTACCGCTGCACCGCTCGCTGGCCGGGGAAATCGTCGCCGGCCTCGAAGTGACCGCCGTCCCGCAGCAGGGTGATCGGCGGACTCTGCTGGTACACAGCGGCCCGCTGCACGACCCGAGCGGCAGCATCGTCGGCGCGGTGGCCTCGTCGTACGACATCACCGCCCTGCGCGAGCATCAGGCCGAGCTGACCGCCTTCGCGGGGGTCGTCGCCCACGACTTGAAGGCGCCACTGACGGCGGTCACCGGCTTCACCCACCTCGCCGTACGAGCCCTCGCCGCCGGTGCGCCGCCGGACACCGCCTCGGCGCATCTGCGCCAGGTGCTCGACGCAACCCAGCGAATGGATCGGCTCATCGAGGACCTGCTCCGGTACGCGGCCGCCCGCGACGCCCACCTCGACGTGGTCGACATCGACCTTCGCGCCCTGGTGGACCAGGCCGTCGCCAACCGGTTGACCGAGTACGCGGCGCACCCCGGCGCTGAAGTCCCGCAGGTCTTCGTCGGCCCGTTGCCGGCGATTCGAGCCGACGCGACGATGATCCGGCAATTGCTCGACAACCTGATCGGCAACAGCTTCAAGTACACGCGGCCGGGCCAGCCCGCGAAACTCGACATCACCGCCGAGACGTCCGCCACCGGTGAACTGCGCCTCACGGTCGCCGACCGCGGGATTGGCGTCCCGCAGGATCAGCACGTGGCGATCTTTGCCAGCTTCCACCGGGCCGACCAGAGCGACCGCTACCCGGGAACCGGTCTCGGCCTCTCCGTCTGCCAGCGCATCGCGGACCGCCACGGCGGCCACATCGTCGCGGCCGACAACCCGGGCGGCGGAACCCGGATCACGGTGACGCTGCCGTCGGCCGTACCCACCGCCGTCGGCTACGTGCGCATCGACGACGAGGTGGCGGGCGCGGCGATCGGTGCCTCGGTGCGGTAGGCGCGGCAGGCGCCCTTGCCGGCGGCCTTCGCGGCGTACATGGCGACGTCCGCCTGGTGGAGCAGCGCGCCGAGCGACTCGCGGCCGGTGGCCAGGCCGATGCTGCCGCTGACCGAGATCTGCTCGTCCTCGACGTCCATCGGCTCGGCGAGCGCGGTCAGGATGCGGTCGGCCAGCCGCAGGCCGGCCTCCTCGGTCGCCGGCGCGCCCAGGACCAGGGCGAACTCGTCGCCGCCCAGCCGGGCCAGCAGGTCGCCGGGGCGGACCGCGGCGTTCAGGCGGGTCGCCACCGTGATCAGGACGGCGTCGCCGGCGGCGTGCCCCAGGCGGTCGTTGACCGGCATGAAGCCGTCCAGGTCGAGCAACAGCACCGTGGAGCCGTCCTGGCCGGCCAGCATCTCGGCGCCCAGGTCGTTGAAGGCGGCCCGGTTGCGCAGACCGGTAAGTGAGTCGTGGTGTGCCTGGTGCGCCAGCGCGGCCTGCTGACGTTCCAGGGTGACCGCTAGTCGGCCGACGATCGCCACCGTGAGGAATTGGCGGAGCAGCACCAGGCTGAACGTGGCCAGGAGAACCCAGACGAGTTCGGTGCTCAGCGACTCGTGCCGCAGTAGCTTGGTGGCGGTCGCGAGAACGGCCAGGATGATCGGGATGTAGGGAAGAATGGCCCACCCGCCGGCGAAGTGCCGGTCGGCGCTGGCCAGGTCGAGGCGTGAGGACTTCGCCCGGCCGGCCATCATGACGAGGCCGGCGCCCAGCAGGTAGCCGGCACCGCAGCCGCCGGTGTACCACGCGTTGTGCTCGACGGCGTTGCGGAGCGCCAGCAACGCGGTCAGGGCGAGGATGGCGGAGGCGGCGCCGAGCAGTCGGGGTGCGTGGCCGGCCGCCTT
>DASWMR010000131.1:0-15314 GCA_036399635.1 Actinoplanes sp.
TTGTCGCCTCGGCCCGTGATGTCCTGCCCGGCCGCACTGCCGTGTTCGTCGACGTCCATGCAGTTGGGTGCGGGCTGTACCCGGGCGGGCGTCGCCTCGGACACGTCATGGGGCAATGTTGTCGGGGGCGCGTGGCAACATGACGGCATGGAGGACCGGACGACCGCAACGGGGTCTGATTGTGCCGTGGTGTGGGACAGCGCATTGCTCGGCTATGACCTCGGCGAGCATCCGCTCAATCCGGTGCGCGTCGAGCTGACCATGGCGCTGGCCCGTGAGTTGGGCGTCCTCGACCGGCCCGGGGTGCAGATGATCACACCCAAACCGGCCGCCGACAGCGACCTCACCCGCATCCACCGCCCCGACTATCTCGACGCGGTCCGCCTGGCGCCGGGCGATCCGTTCTTCACCGGGTGGGGTCTCAATACTCCAGATAATCCGGTCTTCGACGGGATGCACGAGGCCTCCGCCCGCATCTGCGGCGCCACCATCGCGGCTGCCGAGGCCGTCTGGCACGGCGCGGTCACCCGCGCGGTGAACGTGGCCGGCGGGCTGCACCACGCAATGGCCGCCCGGGCGTCCGGCTTCTGCGTCTACAACGATCCCGCCGTCGCCATCGCGCGGCTGCTCGACCAGGGCGCCAGCCGGGTCGCCTATGTGGACGTCGACGTGCACCACGGCGACGGCGTGCAGGTCGCGTTCTACGATGATCCCCGGGTGCTGACGGTGAGCCTGCACGAGACGCCGCTCACCCTGTTCCCGGGCACCGGCTTCGCCGGGGAGACCGGCGGCCCGGGTGCCGAGGGCTCCGCGGTCAACGTGGCGCTCCCGCCGGGCACCGGCGACGCGGGCTGGCTGCGCGCCTTCCACGCGGTCGTCCCGTCGGTGCTGCGCGCGTTCGACCCCGAGATCATCTTCAGTCAGTGCGGCGCCGACGCCCATCGCCTCGACCCGCTCGCCGACCTGCGGCTCTCGGTCGACGGCCAGCGCGCGGCCTACGTGGCAATGCGCGCCCTCGCCGACGAGCTCTGCGGCGGCCGCTGGGTGGCCACCGGCGGTGGCGGATACGCGCTGGTCGAGGTCGTGCCCCGGGCCTGGACCCATCTGCTCGCGGTGGCCACCGGCGACCCGCTCGACCCGGCGACCCGCACCCCGCCCGGGTGGCGCAAGCTCGCCGCCGAGCGGTGGCCGTCGGCCGACGTGCCGCAGACGATGACCGACGGCACCGAGCCGGTTATCCAGAGCTGGACGCCGGGCTCCTCGGCCGACCCGGTCGACCGCGCGATCCTGGCCACCCGCACCGCCGTTTTCCCGCTGCACGGTCTCGACCCGCACGACCCCCGCGACTAGTCAGGAGGAGCCGGTGGCGAAGAGTGCGGATGTCCTACTCTCCGACGGTAGCGCCGTCCACCTGCGACAGATCCGGCCGGACGACGCCGGGGCCATCGTCGAGTTCCACTCCCGGATGAGCGACCGCACCCGCTACCTGCGGTACTTCTCGCCCTACCCGCGCATCCCCGAGCGTGACCTGCAGCGTTTCGTGAACGTCGACCACCGCGACCGCGAGGCGTTCGTGGTCGTCAGCGCCTGGAGGATTATGGCGGTCGGGCGGTACGAGCGACTCGGCCCCGGCTCACCCGACGCCGAGGTCGCCTTCGTGGTGGAGGACGCCCATCAGGGCCGCGGCATCGGGTCGGTGCTGCTGGAGCATCTGGCCGAGGCGGCGCAGCAGCAGGGCATCACCCGGTTTGTCGCCGAGGTCCTCCCGCAGAACGGCGGCATGCTCCGGGTCTTCAGCGACTTCGGCTATCAGGTGCACCGGAAATACGCCGACGGCGTGGTGCATCTCGCCTTCGCGATCGCGCCCACCGAGAAGTCCCGCGAGGTGCAGGAGTCCCGCGAGCACCTGACCGAGTCGCGGTCGATCGCCCGGTTGCTGTCGCCGCGGGCTGTCGCGGTCTACGGCGCCAGCGCCAGCGGGCAGGGCATCGGCGCGGCCATCCTCGGCCACCTGCGCGACGGCGGGTTCACCGGGACGATCGTGCCGGTGCACCGCAGCGCCGAGCGGGTCGCGGGCCTCCCGGCGTACCGCTCGGCCGCCGACGCCGGGGTGCCGGTCGACCTGGCCCTGATCGCCGTGCCGCCCTCGGGTGTGGCCGCCGCGCTCGCCGACGCCGCCGCGAGTGGGGTGGGCGGCCTGGTGGTGGTGTCGGCCGGTTTCGCCGAGGCCGGCGCGGACGGCGTCGCCGCCCAACGAGCGCTGATCGAGAGCGCGCACGCGGCGGGGTTGCGCGTGGTGGGGCCGAGCAGCATGGGGGTGGCCAACACCGACCCGGCCGTACGCCTCAACGCCACGCTCGCCCCGACGCTGCCGGCCGCCGGACGGGTCGGCTTCTTCAGCCAGAGCGGTGCGCTCGGGGTCGCGCTGCTGGCCGAGGCGGACCGGCGCGGCCTGGGTCTGTCCAGTTTCGTGTCGGCGGGCAACCGCGCCGACGTCTCCGGCAACGACCTTCTACAGTATTGGCAGGACGACCCGCGTACCGACGTGGTCCTGCTCTATCTGGAGACGTTCGGCAACCCGCGCAAGTTCGCCCGGTTGGCCCGGCGGATGAGCCGCACCAAGCCGGTGGTCGCGGTGGCCTCGGCGACCCGCCCGCGCGGCCTGGCCGGCGCCCAACCCCGGCCGCACCCCGGCCACCTGGCCGATCCCGACGGCGCCGACTCGACTCCCGGCGAGCTAGACCTGGCCGGCTCGACCCCGGACGCGAACGCGGTCACCGCGCTGTTCGCCCGCTCCGGCGTGATCCGGGTGGACACCGTTCGCGAGCTGTTCGACGTCGGCCTACTGCTGGCCCACCAGCCGCTGCCGGCCGGGCGCCGGGTCGCCGTGGTCGGCAACTCGTCCGCCCTCTCCGAGCTGGCGGTCGCCGCGTGCCGGGCGAACGGCCTGACCCTCGCCGCGGGCTACCCGCTGGACATCAGTCCGCAGACCGGGGCGAACGACTTCGCCGACGCGCTCGCCGTCGCGGCGGTCGACGATCGGGCGGACGCGTTGGTGGTGGTGTTCGCGCCGCCGCTGCCCGGTCAGCTTGCCGACGAGGACGCCGACTTCGCCGCGGCGCTGGGCAGTGTCGCGCTGGCCGGTGAGAAGCCGACGGTTGCCACGGTCCTCCTGGGTGCGCTGCCCGCGGGGGTCCCGGCCTACCCGTCGGTGGAGGAGGCGGTGCGCGCCCTGGCCCGGGTCGCCTCGTACGCCGACTGGATGCGCCGCCCACCCGGCGTGCTGCCCGACCTGCCCGACGTGGAGCCGGCCGCCGCGGACATCGACGGCCCGCCGTCCGCGTTCCTCGCCGCGTACGGCATCGAGGTCGTCCCCTCGACCCTGGCCGCCTCGGTCTCCGAGGCGCTGGCCGCCGCCGAGTCGCTCGGCTACCCGGTCGCGCTGAAGGCCGCCGGTGGTGCGTTGCGGCACCGCATCGACCTGGGCGCGGTCCGTCTTGCCCTGGCCGACGCCGGCGACCTGCGCGCCGCCTACCGCGAGCTGGCCACCGCCTTTGGCCCGGAGGTGCTAGTGCAGACCATGGTCGCGCCCGGCGTGGCGTGCACGGTCGAGGTGGTGGAGGATCCCGCGTTCGGCCCGGTCGTCGGCTTCGGGTTGGGCGGGGTCGCCAGTGAGCTGCTCGGCGACCTGGCGTGGCGGGCCGCTCCGCTGACCGACCGCGCCGCCGAGGCCCTGGTCGACGAGCCGCGCGCGGCACCGCTGCTGCACGGTTACCGCGGCTCCACACCGGTCGACCGCGCCGCCCTGATCGACCTGCTGCTGCGCGTCGGCCGCCTCGCCGACGACCATCCCCGGCTGCGGTCGCTCTCGCTGAACCCGGTCCTGGCCCGCCCGGACGGTTACTCCGTGCTGCATGCCGCCATCGAGGCCGGCCCGACCACCGCCCGCCCCGACACCGGCCCCCGCCGCCTGCGCACCTCATGACCGCCGCGCGGCACCTCATGACCGTCGCCCCGCACCACATGATCGCCGCCGGGCACCTCATGGCCGCCGCCGGGCACCTCATGGCCGTCGGTTCGGCAATGAAAAAAGAGTCCGCCGGGCGCCGTTGCCCCGCGGACTCTTAGCTCAGTGATGCGGTCAGCTCGCGTACGCCTCCAGGCGGCCGGCGCGCTCCGGGTCGCGCAGCTTCAGCATCGTGACCTTCTCGATCTGGCGGATCCGTTCCCGGCTGAGGCCGAATTCGCGCCCCACCTCGTCGAGCGTGCGCTGCCGGCCGTCGTCCAGGCCGAAGCGCAGTCGGATTACCGCGGACTCCCGCTCGGAGAGGGTGGCCAGCACGATCTCGACCTCGTTGCGCAGCTCGCCCTGGCCGACCGCGCCCGGCTGGCGCAGGTCGGCGGCGGCGACGAAATCGCCCAATGCGCTCTCCCCGTCCTCGCCCACGGCCTGGTCCAGGCTGACCGGCTCCCGGTCGTACGAGATGAGCTCGATCACCTGGAACTCGGGCACCGCCAGTGCCGCGGCGATCTCAGCGATGCTCGGCTCCCGGCCGAGCGACACCGCGAGGTCGCGGCGGCTGCGGACCATGCGGTTGACCTGCTCGACCATGTGCACCGGGATGCGGATGGTGCGGGCCTGGTCGGCCATCGCGCGGGTGATGGCCTGACGGATCCACCACGTCGCGTACGTCGAGAATTTGTAGCCCTTCGCGTAGTCGAACTTCTCGACGGCGCGGATCAGGCCCAGGTTGCCCTCCTGGATCAGATCCAGGAACGCCATGCCCCGTCCGGTGTACCGCTTCGCGATGCTCACGACCAGCCGGAGGTTCGCCTCGAGCAGGTGGTTCTTCGCGGCCTTGCCCTCGGCGATGATGATGCGGAAAAGCGCCGCGAGCTCCTCGTCGGCGTCGGCCAGCTTCTCCTCGGCGTAGAGGCCCGCTTCGATCCGCTTGGAGAGATCGACCTCTTCGACCGCGGTGAGCAGGCGGGTGCGCCCGATGCCGTTCAGGTAGGCACGGACCAGATCGGCAGAGGCGCCGCGCTCGTCCGTCGCGTCCAGGTCGGCCAGGTGCTCGACACCGTCCGTCATGCTGTTGTCGACGGCAACCGCCGCCGTCGTGGACTCCGACGCCTTCATCTGCAGGACCACCTTTCAGTCCCCTCCCCGCTGATAACCGTCTCGTGCGTTCCCAGCCGCGTGCCGGTGATCGATAGCTTGGCGCGGGACGCGTGAAACGGAGGTGAGGCAAGCGTCCGTGTGGCATGAATCAGGGAGAACCCTGACGTCGCCAAGCCGACAAACGTCCGGAATGCGGGTTGGGTTGTCGCCGTGCGTCGATAATGAACTCCACACGTCGTCGAGGAGGAATCGGTTCATGGTCTTCAAGCGGATGTTGCAGGCGATGGGTGTGGGTGGTCCGTCGGTCGAGACGGTGCTGTCCAATCCGAACTGCCGACCCGGTGGTTTCCTCGAAGGCCAGGTGCAGGTCCTGGGTGGCGACCACCCGGTCGACGTCGAGTATTTGGCGGTCGGGCTGATCACCCGGGTCGAGGTGGAAAGCGGCGACAGCGAGTTCAACACCGATCAGGAGTTCCACCGGCAGCGGCTGACCGGTTCGTTCCGCCTGGAGAAGGGTGCCCGCCACGACGTCGCGTTCCGTTTCGACGTGCCGTGGGAGACACCGATCACCGAGGTGTACGGGCAGCACCTGCACGGCATGACGATGGGCCTCACCACCGAGCTGGAGGTGGCCCGCGCGGTCGACAAGTCCGACCTGGACGCCGTCGCCGTGCATCCCCTGCCGGCTCAGGAGCGCATCCTCGATGCGCTGCTGCGCCTGGGCTTCCGGTTCAGCCGGGCGGATGTCGAGCGTGGCCGGGTGTACGGCGTGGAGCAGCACCTGCCGTTCTATCAGGAAATCGAGTTCTATCCGCCGTCTTCCTACGCGAGCGGCATCAACCAGCTCGAACTGACCTTTATCCCGACGCCGCAGAAGCTTCAGGTGATCCTCGAAATCGACAAGCGCGGCGGCCTGTTCACCGAGGGACACGACGCGTTCGGCAACTTCACGGTCGACTATGCGACGGCCGAACAGACGGATTGGACCGCCCAGTTGGACAACTGGCTGCGCCAGTCGGCTCAGCGCCGCGGACTGTTTTTCTAAAGCTCCAGCCTTCCAGAGCTCAGCCTTCTGGAACTTGCCTTCTAAAGCTCCAGCAGCAGCGTGCGCGGGCCGACGTTCACGCTCTCGACCAGCATGTGCGCCCGGAAGCGGCCGGTGGCGACGGTCGCTCCCCGGGCGCGCAGCGCCTCGACGTACGCGGTGACCAGCGGTTCCGCGATCTCCGCGGGGGCGGCCGCGTTCCAGGTGGGCCGGCGCCCCTTGCGTGCGTCCCCGTAGAGCGTGAACTGGCTGACCACGAGCAGGGGCGCGCCGGCGTCGCTGGCCGACAACTCACCGTCCAGGATGCGAAGTTCGTGGGTCTTGCGGGCTAGCTCGACGGCCTCGGCCACGGTGTCGGAATGGGTGACGCCGACCAGCACCAGCAGCCCATCCTCGATCTTGCCCACCACCTCGTCATCGACGGTGACGGTCGCCCGACTCACGGTCTGCACCAGTGCCCGCATCACTTCACTCCTCGTACGCGTGCGGCCGCGACCGGCAGCATGCCGACCTCCTCGGCCGACAGGGTGTATTGCCCACTGCGAAGCGCAACCGCCTCGTCCAGCAGCCGGACCGGATCGCCCGGCGCGCAGCGAAGGAAGTGATCGAGCAACCGGCCGGCCTTCTCGCCGAGCACATGGTCGATGGACCCGACCGCGAGCTGCGCCAGAATCAGCGCGGCGAAGGCGGTGTCCAGATCCCCAGCACCGTCCCGAGCGTTCCGCCAGTCGATCACCACCGCCCCACCCGCGGTGAGCACCACGTTCTCCGGATGCAGGTCAAGGTGCACAATGGTCGCCCCGCCGCCGGAGACCCCGCGGTCGCGGTCGCTGCCGCTGCCGCCGCGAGAGTGGCACCGGGCGGGCAGCTCGTGCAGCCGCCGGAGAAGATCGGCCTGCACCGCCGCGCCCTCCGCAAGGGACATCTGCCCGGTCAACAGGGCCTCCGCCAGGGTCGGCCCGTCCAGCCGCTCCATCACCAGATCGGCGCCGCTTACGGCGTATACCTCCGGTGCCGGAAAGCCCAACCCCCGCACGTACGCCATCACGTCGGCCTCGGCAGTCGCGTCCTGCCCGCCTCGATAGCGGCGCAGCACCCGCCCGTCACCCAGCGCAAAGACGTCCGCCTCACGCCCCGACGCGAACGGCACACCCAGCGGCGGAACGGCAAACGTCACCCACCAAGGCTAGTAGACCAGTGCGGCCGGCGAAGCTCACGCACCCGGCACCCCCACTGCGAACCCGCGATGTCGGCGGATGAGCCGACTGACCGGCGCGATGGTCAGTCATCGGATAGGGCGAAATGAGAGTGAACGGCTTGCGGGCCAGGCCGGCCGAGCCACGCTTCGATCGAGGAGAACTCTGGGGGGTCGTGCTGGTGATGAAGTTCCTTCGGTGTCCGTCAAGCGGCAGTATGACTGCATGACGTTCTCGCTGCCTATCGACGCCGAGGCGAATGCGCTGCTCGATCGCGATCCGCTGGCGGTGGTGATCGGTCTTACTCTTGATCAGCAGATCACCATGGAGAAGGCCTTCACCTCGCCTTGGGTGCTGGCGCAGCGGCTTGGTCATGAGCCGACTGCCGCCGAGTTGGCCGAGTTCGATCCGGACGAGCTGGTGGGGATCTTCGCCACGCCGCCCGCGCTGCACCGGTTTCCCAAGGCGATGTCCGCACGGGTGCAGGAGGTCTGCCGGGTGCTCGTCGATCGGTACGACGGGGACGCTGCCGCGCTCTGGCGGGATGCTCCGGACGGTGCCGAGCTCTTCAAGCGCATCCACGCGCTGCCCGGCTTCGGCACGCAGAAGGCGCAGATCCTTGTCGCGCTGCTCGGCAAGCAGTATGGCGTGCAGCCGCCCGGGTGGCGGGCGGCTGCCGGCGGGTACGGCGAGGAGAACGCGTACAAGTCGGTGGCGGACATCGTTGATGACGAGTCCCTGGCCAAGGTTCGTGCGTACAAGAAGCAGGTCAAGGCCGACGCCAGGGCGGCGAAGGCGTAGGCGTGGGCCGGGGCGTTATGCGCCGGATGTCGCTCCACGTTCCGGGCTTGACGTCGGTCAGCCGGAACCGGCCGGCGGCGTCGGTGAGCACCGGCGGGAAGACCCAGCCGTCGCGCGGCGGCTGCGGAAAGCCCACCTTGACGCCCAGCACCGGGCGGCCGTCGTCGAGGACACAAGCAGCGATCTGGCTACGTAGTCGAGATTCAGATACCGGCAACCGAGGACGACCGCGACTCGGGGCAATTGGTCGGATATCCCCTCGCCAGTGTCTTGCCAATGTCACGATTCTTTCGCAGGCGCATCAGCCCCGCGGGCAGAGCGCGGCCTGGGCCACAGCATCGAGCACAGCGACGGAGACTCGGAATGACGCCGAGCAACGATCAACCCCAACCAGGTACCGGCCACCGCCCGACCCGGACCGGCGACGTCCCGCCCGAAACCGGACACGAGCCAGCCTCGTCGAGCAACGACATCGCGCCGGGCGCCGGGCTCGTGGCCGGTGGCTATGACCAGCAGCCGCCGACCGAACGCGACGTGCTGGACTCTCTCGCCGACCTGCTCGGTTGGCCCACCGCGGACGGCATCTGGGATCTGTCGTCCCGCGACCTCGGGCTGCGGCGGCCGGTGGAGGACTCGGCCGACCTGATCCGGATGGTCGACCATCTGATGAACGTCGGCGACATGATCAGAGTGGCCGGTCGCTCGGCGAAGGTTCGGCTGGTCGCGAACGAAGGGCTCAGCCGGTCGGTGCGGCAGTGACGGCTGGGCTCTTCGCGCTGGCGCGGGCCGGCGACCGGCTGGCCGACATCGTCCGCCTCGGACTGGATCGCGAGGCCGAACGTGGCTATCTGCAGGACATCGTGTCGTCGGTGGCGGTCCGGCTGGACACCCCGTTCGTGATTGTCGACGTCCTGCTGAACGACGCGCAGATCCTGGTGGCGGACAGCGGGCCAGTTCCGGATTTCATCGGCGAGGCCGGTGGTACGCCGCTGGAGTGGTCGTTCTGTCTGCCGCTGCTCGCCGAGCGGGCCCCGCGGCAGGTGCCGGATCTCACCGCTGACCCGATGTTCCGGGACAACCCGCTGGTGACGCTGGAGGGCGTCCGGGCGTACGCCGGTGCCCCGCTCCTCTCCCACACCGGTCATGTCCTCGGCGGATTGTGCGGCCTGGACGTTCGACCGCGCCCGTTCGTCCCCGCCGAGCTGGAGTTTCTGCGGGAGATGGCGGAGGAGGTGGTCGCCCGGCTGGAGGAGTATGCGGAGAGGTGAGCCTGGCGGAGTATGCGGAGAGGTGAGCCTGGCGGAGTCTGGGGAGAGTGAGTTGGCCGCCCGGGCCGAACCGGTGCAATGATGAAGGGTCGATCGGAGAGCCCCCATCCTGAAGCAGGCGCAGTGAAGAAGCAGCCGGAGCGGCCCGTCCTCATCACCGACGCCGCCCGCAGCCAGGCCGACCAGTTCCGCAGCCGGCAGGTCCGGTACGTGACGATGATGGGCATGCGCGCCGTCTGCCTGATCATCGGCGCCGTGCTGGTCAGCACCCGCCCGCCGTGGCTGCCGTTCTGGCTCATCCTGTGCGCGGCCGGCATGGTCTTCCTGCCGTGGGCCGCGGTGCTGATCGCGAACGACCGCCCGGCCAAGTCGAAGGCCGAGCGGGCCGCCGCCGAGCTCGCCACCAAGCAGCAGGCCGCTCTGGCCCGGCATGACGCCGAGATGGTGGAATACCTGACCATCGACGTCGACCCGATCGCCGACGAGCCGCAGCCGCCCACCGACCGCGACAACGACCGCTAATCCGGGCGGGCGCCGACCCGGGTGACGGCCGAGGCGCCGAGTGCGCTCCCGGCCGCGAGGGCGGCCGCCGGCTCCGACCCGGAACACCAGGCAGCGAGCAGGCCGGCGGCGAAGGCGTCGCCGGCTCCGGTGGGATCCACGACGCGTACGCCGGTCGCCCGCACCGACCGCACCAGACCCTCCCGGCCGACCCACGTGGCGCCGGCCGCGCCCCGCTTCAGCACCACTGTCCGTACGTGCTGGGTCAGCAGTTTCCCCTGCTTGTCCGCCGGGCCCGGGCCGGCCAGCACATCGGCCTCGTCCGCGTTGCAGAGCAGCAGATCCACGTCGCGTACCCAGTCGAGGAAGGCCGCCGCACCCGCCGCGCGCAACGGTGCCGCCGAGGCGGCGTCGACGCTGGTCGTCAGGCCCCGCCGGGCGGCCGCCGCGAGTGCCGCGAGGCCGGCCGGCCGGGTGCGTTCGTGCAGTAGCGGATAACCGGAAAGATGTAGATGGGTCGCGTCCTCGGCGGCCTCGATCGCGGCGGCAACGTCGGTCGGGTCGAGCAGGAGGGCCGCGCCCGGATCGGTGATCATCGTCCGTTCGGTCGGGCCGGTCAGCACGATCGCGCTTCCGGTGACCGCCCCGGCGTGTGTGCGCACCGCGCAGCGCACCCCGGCGGTGGCCAGCTCGGCGATCCTCTCCCGGCCGGCCGGATCGTCGCCCACGGCCGCCACCAGGGTCACCGGCCGCCCGGCATGGGCCAGCCAGGCAGCCGTGTTCGCGGCCTGCCCACCGCCGCCGACGGTGATCGCCGCCGCGGTGTCCGACCCCGGCTGGATCGGCCCGGCGTGCACCGCCAGCACATCCGTGACCAGGTCCCCGACGACGACCACTCGCGTCGAAGAGGTCACGCCGGTACGGAGAAGCCCAGCGGGGCCGGCGCCGCGGTGCTCGCGACCGCGATCTGTGCGGCCAGCGCCGCGTTGCGCAGGATGATCCGCACGTTGACCGCGAGGCTCTGCCCCTCGGTGCTCTCGTGGAAGTGGCCGAGCAGGAACGGGGTCACCGCCTTGCCGGTGATCTTCTCCTGGGCGAGCCGGTGCAGCCCCTCGGCCAGGGTGCGCTCGTGCAGTGCCGGATCGAGCTGCTGGCCGACCGGCAGCGGGTTGGCCAGGATGAGCGCGCCGCGGCTCACGCCGTGATCGGCCCGCGCCCGCGCCACGTCGGCGACCTGCGCCGGCGAGTCGAGCTGCCAGTCGACGTCGAAGCCGCCGTCGGTGACGAAGAAGCCGGGGAAGCGCCGGGTGCGGTAGCCGGCCACCGCGACGCCGAGCGTCTCCAGCCGTTCCAGCGTCGCGCCCACGTCGAGGATCGATTTCACCCCGGCGCAGACCACCACGATCGGCGTGCCGGCGAGGGTGGTCAGATCGGCCGACTCGTCGAACGTGACGTTCGCCTCCCGGTGCACGCCGCCCAGCCCGCCGGTGGCGAAGACGGCGATGCCGGCCGCCGCGGCGACCGCACTGGTGGCGGCGACCGTGGTCGCCCCGTCGGCCCGCTTGGCGGCGGCCACCGCGAGGTCGCGCACCGAGAGTTTGGCCACTCCCTCGGCCAGCGCCAGGTGCTCGATCTGGCCGTTGTCCAGGCCGACCACCAGCTCACCGGCGATCATGCCGATGGTGGCCGGCACCGCGCCGTTGTCGCGCACGGTCTGCTCGATCTCGCGGGCCACCCGCAGGTTGTCCGGGTGCGGCAGGCCGTGCGAGATGATCGTGCTCTCCAGCGCGACCACCGGCCGGCCGTCCCGGCGGGCCCGGGACACCTGCTCGCCGTACCGAATGCCAAAGTGAGTCACGACAGCTACCGTACGGGTCCTGGTGTCGTTGGACCGACCCGACATGAGGTGTCAGACTTGTCGGCTGAAGCTTTGCTGTTCACCGCCGTTGCCGGGGGCTGGCGGTTTCACCCGACTTTGTGAACCGAAGGGCAGATGTCGTGAGCACCCAGATCCTGGAGCGTCCCGAGACCAAGGATGCCGACACCGGGCCGGAGATGTTCCATTACGTGCGCAAAGAGAAGATTGCCGAGAGTGCCGTGATGGGCACCTTCGTGATCGCGCTCTGCGGTGAGAAGTTCCCGGTGACCAAGACGCCCAAGCCGGGCTCGCCGGTGTGCCCGCAATGCAAGGAGATCTACGAATCGATGAAGCACTGACGCAGATCTGACCGACCCGGCTGCGGCACTCGCGGCCGGGCACCGGCTGCGAGCCGTTCCGGTCATCATTCCGCGCGAATCAGGCCCGACCCGGGCGCCTCCGGCGTCCGCCGCCGTCATGATCGCCAGAGCTATGCTGAGTGCCGCCTCCGCCAGCCGGAGGTGTTTTCGTTTAAGTGAAGGGATCTTTCCGAGCATGAGTCCGCCGCTGCCGGATCTGGAGACCTTCCCGCCGCTGCGGGCATGGCAGCGCAAGGCCCTGGTGGAATACCTGCGTCGGCGCAGCGACGACTTCATGGCGGTGGCCACGCCGGGCGCCGGCAAGACCACGTTCGCCCTGCGCATCGCGGCCGAACTCCTCGCCGACGGCAGCGTCGAGGCGATCACCGTGGTCTGCCCCACCGAGCATCTCAAGACCCAGTGGGCGGTTGCCGCCGCGCAGGTCGGCATCCAGCTCGACCACGCCTTCCGCAACGCCGACGTGCACTCGTCCCGCGACTTCCACGGCGCGGTGCTGACCTACGCCCAGGTGGGGATGGCGCCCGCGGTGCACCGGCGGCGCACGATGACCCGGCGGACGTTCGTCATCCTCGACGAGATCCACCACGCCGGCGACTCACGGACCTGGGGCGACGGCGTCAAGGCCGCTTTCGAGCCGGCCGTACGCCGCCTGATGCTCACCGGCACGCCGTTCCGCTCGGACGACAACCCGATTCCGTTTGTGAGCTACGAGCGCGGCCAGGACGGCCTGCAGCGGTCCCGGTCGGACTCCACCTACGGGTACGCCGAGGCGTTGCGGGACGGCGTCGTGCGGCCGGTGCTGTTCATGGCGTACTCGGGGGAGACCCGGTGGCGCACCAGCGCCGGTGACGAACTCGCCGCCCGGCTCGGCGAGCCGATGACCAAGGACCTGATCGCCCAGGCCTGGCGGACCGCCCTGGACCACCGCGGCGACTGGATGCCGCAGGTGCTGCGGGCTGCCGACGCCCGGCTCACCCGGCTACGCGCGCACGGCATCTCCGACGCCGGCGGCCTGGTCATCGCGAGTGACCAGCAGACCGCCCGGGCGTACGCCAGGCTGCTCGGAGAGATCACCGGCGAGCCCGCCGTGGTCGTTCTCTCCGACGACGAGGGCTCCTCCGGCCGGATCGCCTCGTTCGCCGTCTCCCAGCAGCGCTGGCTGGTCGCCGTCCGGATGGTCTCGGAGGGCGTCGACATTCCGCGGCTCGCGGTCGGGGTGTACGCGACCAGTGCGTCCACGCCGCTCTACTTCGCCCAGGCGATCGGCCGCTTCGTGCGCGCCCGCCGCCCGGACGAGACCGCCACGGTCTTCCTGCCCAGCGTGCCGCACCTGCTCGGGTTGGCCAGCGAGATGGAGGCGCAGCGAGACCACATCCTGGGCGCGCCGAAGGAAAAAGACGGGCTCGACGACGACCTGCTGGAGCGGGCGCAGCGCGCCGAGGACGCCGACGGTGACCTGGACAAGCGCTTCGAGGCGCTCTCCGCCACCGCCGAGCTGGACCAGGTCATCTACGACGGCACTTCGTTCGG
Organism: Actinoplanes sp.; assembly: GCA_036399635.1. GTDB lineage: Bacteria > Actinomycetota > Actinomycetes > Mycobacteriales > Micromonosporaceae > Actinoplanes. The sequence goes on from DASWMR010000131.1 coordinate 13,702, forward strand.
CACTGGGGCCCGCACCGGCACCGCCGAGGAGGAGGAATATCTGGGTTTGCCCGGCCTGCTCAGCCCGGACCAGGTGTCGGTGCTGCTGAACAAGCGGCAGGCCGATCAGATGGCGGCGCAGAAGCGGCTGAAGACCGCCGAGCCGGTGCCCGCGCAGCGGGTGGAGGTGGTCCCGCTGACCGCGGGGGAGCGGCGCAACAGCCTGCGCCGGCAGCTCAACACCCTGGTGGCGGCGCACCATCACCGCACCAACCTGCCGCACGGCAAGATCCACGCGGAGCTGCGCCGGTTGTGTGGCGGGCCGCCGAGCGCCCAGGCGACGATCGAGCAGCTCGAAGAGCGGATCGCGACCATCCGGACCCTCTGAGCGCCGGGCCCTTCAGTACGGGCTGGTAGCGGGTCAGTGCGGGCTGGTAGCGGCGATCCAACGGGTGTACGGCGACAGATCGCGCTGGCCTCGTTGCCGCTGACACGGCCCAGGCCCGCTGGGTGGCCGCCTCAGCGCCGCAGCACGCTCAGGGCACAGCCGTGGAGCCGTGCGGCATCTGCGGCCGGCAGCGGGCGACTGAGCCCGCCCGCGCGGCGGCATCCCCCGAAAGGGCACGCGAAAAGGGGCGCCCCACACCCGGGCGCCCCTTCTTCAAAGCTGAATCGTCAGGGGGATAGCGACTTAGTTGGAGTTGGACATCATGTCCGCGCCGCGCCAGCTGAACTCCGGGTCGGCCACGAACTGGACCGTGATCTTGACAAGGTCCTCGGCGTACCGGTTGGCGTGGTGTCCGCAGAACACCAGTTCACTGCCACCAGCCAGGGTCAAACGGAGCTTTCCGGCTGCATTGCAGCGGTCGCACCGTTCATCGGCTGCTGTACCGGCCAGACTTCCCGCCGGCGGCGTGAGGGTCGGGGTCATCGCCTTCCTCCTCTGTTCGAACCGATGAACATGTTCCTCGGTTACTGCTCACCATCGTGCAACACCCTGCACCGTTGCGGCCTTCCCACTGTGCCCCGGGGGGACCGGGGTCACACGTGTTCCGGCCAGTGTGCCGTGATCCAAGGGTGCCACGTCAACGATCACTTCTACACAACGGTCTGATCACCAGCCGATGATGTACGGCTGGTGACCAATAAGACACACAATGTTGACTGAACGCCCCTAGTCCAAGTAGTCACGTAGTACTTGCGAACGCGACGGGTGTCGCAACTTCGACATCGTTTTCGACTCGATCTGCCGGATCCGCTCGCGGGTGACCCCGTAGACCTGGCCGATCTCGTCCAAGGTGCGCGGCTGGCCGTCGGTCAGGCCGAAGCGCAGCCGGACCACGCCGGCCTCACGCTCGGAAAGCGTCTGCAGCACCTGCTGCAGTTGGTCCTGCAGCAGCGAGAAGGACACCGCGTCGACCGCGACGACCGCCTCGGAGTCCTCGATGAAGTCACCGAGCTGGCTGTCGCCCTCGTCGCCGATGGTCTGGTCGAGCGAGATGGGCTCCCGGGCGTACTGCTGGATCTCCAGCACCTTCTCCGGGGTGATGTCCATCTCCTTGGCCAGCTCTTCCGGAGTGGGCTCGCGGCCCAGGTCCTGGAGCAGCTCACGCTGTATGCGGCCGAGCTTGTTG
>DASWMR010000132.1:0-4620 GCA_036399635.1 Actinoplanes sp.
AACTCGGCGGCGGCGAGCGGCCGGTCCCGCAACGCCGCATAGAGGCCGAGCTCGCGGCCAAGCTCGATAGTGAACAGTTCGGCGGCGCCGATCAGGGCAGTCAGCATCCGCTCGCCCAGCGCCTGTGCATCAGTAGTAGTCATGCGGCCACCGTGACGCAGCTTGCGTGCAACGCGAGTGCAGGCCGCTTGACCTCAACCGCGGTTGAGCTTGCAGAGTACGTACATGAGAGCTGCCGTCTTCGACCGCTTCGGGTCGCCCGATGTCCTGCGCGTCACCGATCTGCCCGATCCGGAGCCTGGGCCGGGGCAGGTACGCGTCCGGGTGCGCGCCGCCGGGGTGCAGCCGTTCGATGTCGCGGTGCGGCGCGGCGCGATGCCCTGGGCGAAGGTGGAGTTCCCGCAGACGATCGGCCAGGAATACGCGGGGGTGATCGATCGGTTCGGTGCCGGCACCGCCGGGCAGGGCTTCGAGGTCGGCGACGCGGTGCTCGGCTCGACGATGCTCAACGGGAACGCGTCGCTGGTCTGCGTGCCGCTGAGCGACCTCGTGCGCAAGCCGGACCGGCTCGGCTTTCCGGTCGCCGCCGGGCTGGTCGCGGCGGCCCAGACGGCGAGCGGCGCGTTGCTCGATCTGGCCGTCGGTCCCGGCGACGTGCTGCTGGTGCACGCCGCCGCGGGCAGCGTCGGCACGGTGGCCACGCAACTGGCACGCCGCGCCGGGGTCACGGTGATCGGCACCGCGAGCCCGGCGAACCACGACTACCTGCGGCAGCTGGGTGCCGTCCCGGTGGCGTACGGCGAAGATTTGATCGCAGCGGTCGGCCGGGTGACCGGCACGCCCCCGACGGTGGCACTGGACGCGGCCGGCGGCGGCGCGATCGAGCAGTCGGTGCGGCTCGGTATCGCGCCGGAGCGGATCGGCACGATTGTCGACGACAAGGCTGCCGCCGAGTGGGGCGCCCGGGTGGTGCGGGCCGGGCGCAGTCCCGAACGTCTGGCCCAGGTGATCGCACTGGCCGCTGCGGGCGAGGTCACCATGCCGATTCGCGCCTATCCACTGGCCGAGGTGGCCGAGGCGCACGCCGCCGTCGAGTCCCGGCACGGCCGCGGCAAGGTCGTACTTATCGTGGAGCCCTAGGGCATCGGACCGTACGCCTCGACGAAGAGGGCGAGGCCGTCCAGGAGCCGCGCGAGGCCGAATTCGAAGAGGCGGTCCAGGCTGAAGTCGAAGTCGGTCCGGGTCAGCTCCTGGAAGTGGCTCATCGCGTTCGCGTCGAGCAGCGTCGTGAACGTCGCGGTCTGGGTCGCCAGCCACTGCTCGTTCGTCAGCCCACTCTCCCGGATCGCCTCGGCCTCCGGCTCCAGGGCACTCGCCACCCCACGCACGAAGCTGAACAGCACGATCTGCACGTACATCCGGTCGGCGAGGGACAGGCCGGTGCCGTCGAACGCGGCCATCGCGAACTCGCTGAGCCGCATCGCGTTCGGTGCCAGCTGCGGACGGGTCAACGACATCGACGGGGCGAGCCACGGATGCCGCTGGAACATCGCCCACTCGAGGCGACAGCAGAGTTCGAGCTTCGCCCGCCAGCCGCCGGGGTGGTGCGCGGGCAGCCGCAGGTCACCGATCGCCGCGTCGATCATCGCCAGGATCAGCTCGTCCCGGCCGGGCACGTGCCGGTAGAGCGACATCGTGGCCACCCCGAGGGCCGCCGCGATCCGCCGCATGGAGAGCTCGGCCAGACCATCGGCGTCGGCGATGCCGATTGCGGTGGCGACTATCCGCGCCCGGGTCAGCTCGTGCTCGCGGCGCGGCGCCGACCCGGCGACCACCGTGCCGACCCCCGGCCGGGCGACCGTCAGCCCCTCGTCGCGCAACGCGGCATGCGCCTTCGTCGCGGTGGCGATCGCGACGCCCCACTCCCGGGTGATCGCCCGGGCCGACGGGACCCGGTCGCCGGGCTGCAACTCACCGGCCTCGATGCGGCGGCGAACCTCGGCCACGATCCGCCGGTAGGGCGGCACCTCGTCAGTCACGACCCCTCCCGCACTAGTACACCGATATGCCTAAACGCCAGTGTACTAGTGCAGGTTGCCAGCGTAGATCCGCGTCCTTAGTCTCCCTAGTACATGCATATACAGGGTACGCAAAGGAGCGGGATATGCGGGTTCTGATTTCTGGCGGCGGGATCGCCGGTCCGGCGCTGGCGTTCTGGCTGCACCGGGCCGGCGCCGAGGTCACGATCGTCGAGCGGGCGCCTGGTCCGCGTCCGGGCGGCCATGCGGTCGACGTCCGCGGGGTGGCCCGCGGGGTGGTCGAGCGGATGGGCCTGATGCCGGCGATCCGGGCGAATACGGTGGACGAGCGGGGCTGGGCCATGGTCGACGCCCGGGGCCGCCGGCTGGCCGACATGTCGGCGGACGTCTTCGGTGGCGAGGGCATCGTCGCCGAGATCGAGATCGCCCGAGGCGACCTGGGCGACATCCTCTACGCGGCCACGGCCGCCACCACCACCTACCGCTTCGCCGATCGGCTCATCGCTCTCAGCCAGGATCCCGCGGGTGTGGACGTCACCTTCGCGAGCGGCGACACCGACCGCTTCGACATCGTGGTCGGCGCGGACGGCGTGCACTCCGGCGTCCGTGGGCTGGCCTTCGGCCAGGACGCCGAGTTCGTCCGGCACCTGGGCGGCTACACCGCCTACTTCACCGTCGCCGACCCCGGCGATCTGGACCACTACTTCCACATGTTCAACGCACCCGGCGGGCTGGTGGCGGGCATCCGTCCCGAGCGCGGCGGCACCGCCAAGGCCAGCTTGTCCTTCCGCGCGCCGGCCGTCCACGACCGGCTGGACCGCGACCAGCAGATGCGCGTGCTGGCCGAGAAGATGGTCGGCGTCGGCTGGCAGGTTCCCTCCCTGCTGGCCGCGATGCCCCGCGCCGGCGACTTCTACTTCGACTCGATCAGCCAAGTCCGGGTCGACCGGTGGCACCGCGGCCGTATCGTGCTGATCGGCGACGCCGGCTACTGCGGCTCCCCGCTGGCCGGCATGGGCACCAGCATGAGCCTGGTCGGCGCGTACGTCCTGGCCGGCGAGCTGGCCGAGGCCGAGACTCCGGAACAGGCCTTCGCCGCCTACCAGGCGGAGATGACGGCGTACGTGGCGAACGGCACGCAACTGCCGCCCGGCGGCATGAAGGCCTTCGCCCCGAACAGCAACCTGATGATCCGCCTACGGGCGCAATCCATGCGCATGATGAACGTCTGGCCGATGAAGGGCATGCTGGAAAAGCAGTTCGGCAAGGCCGACGCGATCACCCTGAAGAACTACGACCGCCTTCCCGCCGCCTGAGCGCGCGGCACGGACGGCGGACGGCGCGGACAGCGGACGGCGCGGACAGCGGACGGCGAGCGGACGGCGGACGGACGGCGCACGGCGGACGGACGGCTGGCGGACGGCGGGGCCCGTAGTCCGCGGGCCCCACGGGTCACCTGAGGTAGACCAACCCGTCCAGCACCACGCCGGGCCGGCCAGTTGTGCCCTCGACCTGCACGCGTACGGTGTGCTCCGCACTTGTCGACCAGGAGCGTGCCCAGATCGCCTGCCGGTCCAGGGTGTTCGCCGACCGCAGGTCGACGACGCCGTGATCGTTGCCGTCCACCCAGATTCGGATCCGGCCGCTGAGCGCGCCCCGGCTCACCGCGAGCGCCGCCGACCGGCCGGTGAAGCTCCAGGTCGCGGTCGCTCCGGCGGCGCTCGCGCCGAGCCCCACCCCGCCCAGGTAGGACGAGCCGCGCAGGACCCGCCAGACCCCGGTGCGCTGGGTCGCGGCCTCCGACACCACCACCGGCGTACGCGTCACCGAAGCGCTTGCGGCATTGCCCGCCCGGTCTGTCGCCCGCAGCGTGAAGGTCGCCGGCCGCCCCGGCGCGACGCTGCCGTTGCGGCCGTGCGCGGTGGCGCCCAGATCGACCGTGCTCGGCCGCAGCAGCCCGACCGAGGCGAGGCCGTTCACGTCGGTGGCGGTCCACTGCAGCCGGATCGGCACCGAGCCGTTCAGCGAGCCGGGCCGCAGCACCACATCCGGCCGGCCGGTGAAGACCGGTGCCGTCGCGTCGGACACGACCTTGGTGCTCACCGTGGTCGACCGCCCGGACAGGTGCAGCGCGCGGACCATGACGGTGTGCCCGCCCGGTGCCAACCGGAGCACGGCCGCCCGATGCGCGCCGGGCGCGGCCAGCGTGAGCTTTCCATCGACCAGGACCTCGAACCGGTTGATCAGCGCGCTCGGGGTGCCGACGGTCCACAGCGGCTTGATCACACCCCGGGTGAACAGCAGCGATCCGTACCTCGTGGCGCCGGTCATCCGCAGCAGCCGCAACCCGGCCGGGCCCGCCCCGGCGATCGCCCGGATCGCGGGCAGCTGGGCGTAGAGCGCATCGCCCGGGCAGTCGGTGCGCCCGGTGTCGCGGTGACCCGAGATCCGGTTGAGGACGACCCGCTTGCCGACCGGGAACCGGTCGCTGCCCTCCGAGGTGACCACTGCCCGGCCGTTCGGCGCAGTCCCGTACGCACCCAGCTTGTACGCCGCCACGGTGGCGATCGCGGTGCGGACC
>DASWMR010000133.1:0-7573 GCA_036399635.1 Actinoplanes sp.
CCAGCCCGCCCCCGAGCCGCAACCCCCCGTGCAGGCAACAGCCGCGATTGCCCCGTGAACTCGGCCCGGAACTTGATCGCCCGCAGCTGTTCCCTGCGGTCCCGGCCACCCCGCTACCGAGCGCTGCCGCGCTTGCCCGCCTCCCCAGCAGGGCGGCCGAGAGCTGTCCGGCACGGTACTGCGTCGTCGTCGCCGCCCACCGCCTGCGCGTAGCGGTCGGCCCCGCCGCCGCCTACCCAGCGCTACTGCGCTTGCGCCGGCGGCCGAGGTACCACCACACCAGCAAAGCGGCTGCGAGCAGACCCGGTCCACAGTGCACGGAGAGCACGCCGGCCAGATGCGGACCGCCCCAGTCGCGCGAATAGGTCGCCGGGTCGTGCACGTCAATAACGAACGGCTCGACGATCGCACGCCCGATGAAATAGAGACCTATCACGACCAGCGGGATGCGCCACATGCGATGGACCATATAGATTCCGCCCGTCGCACACCACCCGGTCGTGTATACGCACCGGGCGTTCGCCCAGCTCTTGATCCACACCACTTTCGGGAAGCAGGGCTCTCAACCGTTCGGGAGAGCCCTACGCCCCGGAAGTGGTGTGGATCAAGCCGTAGGAAGGCCGGCTTGCACGGGCTCAGCGGGTGGGTAGGCCCGCGGCCTGCCAGGCGGCGAAACCGCCGGCCAGGTCAGTGGCTCGGTGCAGGCCCAGGTCCTGCAGGGCGGCCGCCGCCAGGCTGCTGGTGTAGCCCTCCTGGCAGGTGACCACCACCTCGAGGTCGTAGTTGTCGGCGAACGGCAACCGGGCGTCGCTGCGCGGGTCCAGGCGCCACTCCAGGACGTTGCGTTCGATGATGATGGCGTCCGGGAACTCGCCGTGCTCGGCACGCTGGGCAGCCGGGCGGATGTCGATCAGGATGGCGCCGCGGTCGATCGCGTCATGTGCCGCGATTGGGTCCAGGCGGCGCAGCCGGGTGCGCGCCCGAGCCAGAATCTCGGCGATGCCAGTCGAGCCAGGCGGCGGCACCGGCGCCGAGGGGACCAGTGTGTCGGCCGGGCCGGGCGACGAAGGGCTCGGCGTGCCGGCTGGGCCGGGCGGCGATGGGGTCGGCGTGCTGGCCAGGCCGGGCGACGAAGGGCTTGGCGTGCCGGCTGGGCCGGGCGGCGATGGGGTCGGCGTGCCGGCTGGGTTGGGTGGCGGCGTTGGCGCCGATTGGGGCAGGGTGGCCGCCGCGGCGGTAGAGGTGGTGGTCACCACTGGGCTCCGGCTCGCTCGACACTGAGCACCTCGAGGCCCTCGATGCCGATGCGGTACTTCGTCATTGTGCTCAGCGCGGGGCCGTAGACGTGGATGCTCACCGCGGGGCGGCTGGACCGGTTGGTGATGCGGTGGATGTGCCGGGTGCCGAATCGGCGGCCGGCGCCCTCGCCTAACTCGCGGGCGAGCACCCGCGGCCGCTTTCCGGGGGCCTCGACCACGATGTCCTCGGTGAGCGAGCCGCTGAAGACCTGGAAGGCGCCGGCGGAACCGCCGTGGTCGTGCAGCTCGGTGCCCTGGCCGGGCAGCCAGGTCAGCAGCCAGACCTCGTGGTCGTCGGCGACCGCGAGCCGGTGGTACCAGCGGTCGATCGGGTTGAACCGGGGCGCGACCGGCCACTGCTCGGGTTCGGCGGCGTAGCGACCGGCGACGGCGAGGTGATCGAGGCGGAGATCGACGGCGGTCACGGAAGCTCCTTGGGTTGTATACATCGCCTATCAGTCCTATAGGTTTACCGCCACAATGCGACCCAGGCTATCGGACGCGCCGGTCGTGGGGTGGCGGAAGTCAGCTGATCAGTCTGCGAAAACGAGGAAGGCGCAGGTCAGCTAGGACAGCAAGCGCTGGCGTAACGCACCAGATCGATCGCCAGGTCGGCGACGAGAGGAACACCCGTCCGCTTCATGGCAACCATACTGAACTGGTAGGCATTCGATGGTCAACCACGTTCCGCATGGTGGGACCACGGTGTCGACGCTTGGCCGGGTCAGCAGAAGCGCCGACGTCACCATCACGAGCAGGATCACGATCAATTGAGGAGGGGGACGGGATTGATCGGACCGTGCACTGTGATCACATAATTCCCGCCGATTGTTTGATCGAGTTCTGGATAGTGGACGTGGCCCGATGAACCGCGCTCCGGGCCGTGCTGGATCGAGCGCTGCTGAGGCGGATAAATCCGGACACGAGGTGGCCGATTCTGTTGCATGCAGTCACGTTCCGCCAGAGGGGGTGGTGCAATACATCGATGGGAATCGCTATGACCTCGTCGCTGCACTCTGGAATGTGCACCCGGGATCATCGTGCCCGGTCGGTCAAGAAGGCCGCGACCTGGGCAACGGGGTGAGTCTGGACGGCGCCGCCGGACACCGGGAGCAGGCTGATCATAGACCTGAACTCACGTTAGATCCGAAAGAAGCTCGTAGTGCTTTGCCTCTTTCCAAACAAAGCATGAAAAGACGCCGAACGAAGTTGTGTCGATACGCTGTGTCAATGAAATTGAAGAACAACTCACCGGATCGGTTAGCCGCCTCAGCCGTTAAGGCGGAAATCCCGTCAGCACGAGCATCCGGAATCGAGATGGCTATAACGTGACGGTCGTCGCCGAACCCGGTGCCGGAGGTCCTCGCCCGCCTCCTCCGACCCCCTGAACCAACGAGGACGGACACGTGTTGAAGTCTCGCCGCGGTCTTCTAGCCGCCGGCCTAGCCGTCGCCGTGGTTGGCGCCCTGGGCGCCGCCTCGACCCTGAGCGCAGGCGCGGAGCAGATCCCCGGTGCCCCGGACACCTCGGCGGCCGTTGCCGCGGCCCCCGACTCATCAGCCGTTGCCGCGGCCCCTGACTCAACGGCCGCAGCCCCCGACTCATCGGCCGATGCCGCGGCCCAGGAGTCATCGACGGCCGGCCAGCTGGCTCCGCCGCCCGTTCTGCCGTGGGGCGCGCAACCTTCCAAGATCCGCAATGGCAAGCCCGGCGCCTCGAGCAGTGCATTGCGCGCCGCCGGGCTGGCCGCCGCGCTGCCGGACGCGAACGGCTCGACGACGCCGCAGCCGAAGTACGGACCCAAGGGCCGCACCAGCCGGACGACGTTCCTCAAGAACGAGCGGACGAACATCGCCCCTCCGGTCCCGGCGCCCGCGTCGTCGACCACCGCCTCGTCAACCACCGCCTCGTCGACCACCGCCTCGTCAACCACCCTGGCGGCCTCCGAGGTCACCTATCTCTACAACGTCGGTTCCCAGGCGGCCGCCACGGACGGCGTCTACGCCAACATGACGATCAGCAAGCCGGATCTCAGCACCTCCGACTACCACACCCTCGGCGAGCTGGCGCTCCAGTCCGCCGACGGTCGGCAGATCGTCGAGGTGGGCTGGAACGTCGACCGCGTGGTGAACGGCGACGACGACCCGCATCTGTTCGTCTACCACTGGGTCAACCGCACGTCGAGCTGCTACAACAGCTGCGGCTTCGTGCCGTACAGCCTGAACGTCACCGCCGGCTCCACGCTCAGTTACGACGTCACCAAGAAGTTTGGTATTCAGTACTTCCAGGGTGCGTGGTGGATCGCCTTCGACTCGGAGTGGATCGGCTTCTTCCCCGAGGCGCTGTGGAACCTCTCCGGGGTCACTTTCAACCGCTCGGGCCTGGTCCAGGTCTTCGGTGAGGTGGCGGCGACCAGCTCGTCGCCGTGCACCGAGATGGGCAACGGCGAGACGCCGGACAACGAATCCGCGGCCCGGATGGCCAGCGTGACCTACCTCAACGGCCCGACCGTCTCGCTGAACATCCGCACCACCACGTCGGTCTATTCGGTGAACGCCTTGAGCGGCCGCACGTTCCGATACGGCGGCCCGGGGGCCTGCTGAGGAACACCGCGACACGATGCCCGGTCCCGGCGAGGGGGATCGGGCATCGTTCTCGTTGTCGGGTCCGCGAAGTTGGGTCCACTGGTGCTCTGATCGAACTTTTTCCGGTCGGACGGGGTACAACAGGTGGCGGGCCGGACGGCGAGAGGCGGGGCGCGGATGAGGCGACGGACGGGCCCGGATGAGGAGTTGATGACCGCGCTCTACACCGAGCACTACGCGGTCCTGCTCAGCTTCATTCTGCGCTACGTGCACGACCGGCACCGCTCCGAGGATCTGGTGCAGGAGACGTTGCTGCGGGCCTGGAAACACATCGACCATCTGGAGACCGACACCGGCCGCACCCGCTCCTACCTGCTGACCATCGCGCGCAACGTGGTCACCAACGCGTGGCGGGCCGACCAGCGCCGGCCGCACCTGGTCGCGGACGAGGCCGCGGTCAACTCGGTGCCGTCCGCCGACAACGTCGACCAGCTGGTCGAGGGCTGGCTGGTGGCCGAGGCGGTGGACCGGCTCTCCGCCGAACACCAGGCGGTGGTCCGGGCGATTTACTACGAGGGGCAGAGCGTGGCCGACACGGCCCGGCAGCTTTCAGTGCCGGAGGGCACGGTCAAGTCGCGGGCCTACTACGCGGTGCGTGCGCTCCGCACGGCGTTTGAGGAGATGGGGGTGCTGCGGTGATCGGCGACCACGACGAGCTGCACCGCCTGCTCGGCGGCTACCTGCTCGGCGGCCTGGACGAGGCGGAGACCGAGCGGCTCGACGCCCACCTGCGCACCTGCGACGACTGCCGGGACGAGCTTGACCAGTTGGCCGCGGTGCCGGAACTGCTGCGCCGGGCGCCGGAGGCGGAACAGGCGCCGGGCGCCGGCGGACAGCCGCCGATCAGCATGTCCGCGCGCCCCAGCGCGGAGAACATCGAGGGTCTTCTCGGCCGGCTGCGCGACGAACGGCGCCGGGAGAACCGGCAGGCGGGCGTACGCTGGCTGGCCGCCGCCGCCGTGGTGCTGGTCGCCGCCGCGATCAGCGTCGGGGTGATCCGGAGCAGCAACCGGGAGACCACCCCGACCCAGGTGCTGCCCAGCCCGCAGTTGGTCACCGCCCAGTTCGAGGCGGCCCAGGGCAGCGGCATGACCGGCCAGGCGGTGTTGACGCCGAAGTTGTGGGGCGTCTCGGTCGCGCTGGACATGACGAAGCTGCGCGGCGAGGGCCCCTTCCTCTGCGAGGTGCGCAGCATGCAGGGCAAGGTCGAGCAGGCGGCGACGTGGGGCGTGACGCCGAGTGGCAACGCGAAGGTGATCGGGGCGAGTTCGTTCCAGCTCCGCGACGTCAGCTCGGTGCGCATTGCCGACCACGCCGGCCACCTATTGGGCAGCGCCGAGTTGGACTGATGCGGGTGGCCGCGCGTGGTGGCGTACCGGCAAAGGGGTTTGCTCTCAGGGTTTGCCGAGGTCGTGCCAGCTCTTCTCGGAAAGCTCGATCTGGTAGTGCTTCGCGGCCTTCTGGATGTTGGCGAAGGCCTCGTCCCGCTCGGCGTCGGTGACGCCCTTCGTCTGGTTGAACCGGGCGATCGCGTTGCGGACGTGATCGGCGTCGGTCAGTGGTTCCTTGCGCTTGCCCGGGAAGGCGTAGGCGCTGTCCGGCAACTTCTTGCGATCCTCGGCGGACAGCTCGCCGTGCTCCTCCACGGGCTTCCAGGTAGTAGTAGGCATGCTCAGCTTTTACCCACGATCGTCGCGGGCACACGCGGATGTACCGGTGGGGCGCACGGGTCGCAGAAGGACTGGACTCCAAGCTTGACCGGGATCCGCTTCGGGATCAGCCGGAACGCCAGCGCCGCGCCGGCGACCATCAGCCCGGCGCAGATAAGCATCAGGTGGACGTAGACCGGATGCAGGTCGGCGGCGTTCGTGAGGCTGCCGGAGCCGAGGCCGGCGGCGAGCGGCAGGATCGCGACCGCGAGTAGACCGGCCGCCCGGGCCACCGCGTTGTTCACCCCGGAGGCCACGCCGCTGTGCGCGTCGTCCACCGAGCCGAGGGCCGTCGCGGTCAGCGGCGCCACCAGCAGCGAAAGCCCGAGGCCGAAGATCAGCACGGCGGGGAGGACCTCGAGCGCGTACGCGGCGTCGGCTCCGATCCGGGACATCAGCACCAGGGCCAGGGCGCAGACCAGTGGCCCGACCGTCATCGGGATGCGTGGCCCGATGCGCTGGCCCAGCGCGCCGGCGCGGGCGGAGAGCAGCAGCATGAGGATCGTCACGGGCAGCAGCGCGAGCCCGCTGACCAGCGGGCGGTAGCCGGCCACCACCTGCAGGTTGACCACGAACAGGAAGAACACTCCGCCGTTCGCGGCGTACACCAGGAAGGTGACCAGGTTGGCGCCGGAGAAGGCCGGCGACTTGAAGATCTCCAACGGCAGCATCGGATGCCCGGAGCGTCGTTCGCACCAGACGAACGCCACCAGGCCGGCCACCCCGACCGCGAGCGAGACCAGCACGTACGGGTTGCCCGGCCCGCGCGCCGGCCAGGCGGTGAAGCCGTAGGTGAGGCCGGCCAGACCAACCGCCCCGGTCAGCACGCCCGCCATGTCCAGTTGCCGGGCGGCGGCCGGATTGCGCGACTCCGGCACGTGCTTTGCGGCCACCCACAGCACCAGGGCGGAGAGTGGCACGTTGATCAGGAAAATGAGCCGCCAGCTGCCCATCTCGACCAGCCAGCCGCCGAGGAACGGGCCCAGCGCGCCGCCGATCCCGCCCAGTCCGGACCACGCGCCGATCGCCTTGGACCGGTCCTCGTGGGCGAACGAGGCCTCCAGGATCGCCAGCGCGCCCGGGGTGAGCAACGCGCCGCCGACACCCTGAAGGACACGGGCCGCGATCAGCAGGCCGACGTTCGGGGCCAGGCCGCAGAGCAGCGACGCCGCCGCGAACCAGCCGACGCCGACCAGGAAGACCCGCTTGCGGCCGAACCGGTCGCCGAGTGAGCCGCCGAGGAGCACCAGCGAGGCGAGGCTCAGCGCATAGCCGTTCACGGTCCACTGCAGGCCCGCAGCGGCCGAATGCAGCTCGGTGCCGATCGCCGGCAGCGCGATGTTGACCACGGTCGAGTCGATGAACGCCAGGCTGGAGCCGAGCACTGTCGCCAGCAGTACCCAGCGGCCGGCGGCCGAGCGGTACCGGACCGGGTCCATGCCGCCGACCCTACGTCAAGCGGTGCGCTGCCCAGCACCTTCGGAATAGGTCGCGGTGATGCGCCGGGCGTTGCCCGCGGCCGACAAGGCGGCGCTCGTGGCGCGGTAGCCCTTGTGTGCCGCGCTCCGCCGGCTCAGCAGCAGGGCGTCCAGACGGGTGCACAGCTCGGCCCGGTGGAACGGCTTGGTCAGGAAGTCGTCGGCCCCGGCGTGCAGGCCGTCCAGCACGAGATGCACGTCGGCGCTGATCAGCATCACCGGCAGGACCGCGGTGCCCGGCTCGGCGCGCAGCCGCCGGCAGAGCTCGATCCCGCTCTCGCCGGGCATCCGCACGTCGAGCAGCGCGGCGTCGACGCCACCGAGGCGGAGGGCGGACATCGCGGTGCCCGCGTCGACGGCGGTGACGATCTCGTGGCCGGAGCGGCGCAGCGCGTAACTGAGCAGTTCGCGATGGTCGGCGTTGTCGTCGGCAATAAGCACGG
>DASWMR010000134.1:0-5557 GCA_036399635.1 Actinoplanes sp.
CAGGTGCGCGTCGAGGACGACGTCACCGACCGGGCCGCGTACGAGCTGACGCTGGAAGTCCTTGACCTGTGCCGCCCGAACGGCGTGCTGTGCCTGGTCAACGACCGCCTCGATGTCGCGGTGGCGACCGGTCCATGCCCGACCGAGGCCCGCACGGTGTCCAGCGAGTCGGTAAGGATGTGCAGACGTGGTAGCGAAAAACGTGGCAACAACGAACGCTCCTCCCTGCGCCGGCATGATCCGGATCAGGTTCGACGGTCGAGGGCCGCGTCAGCCCCCCTCTCAGCCCGGTGCACCGGACTCCCGTGGGGTTGTCTCGCCTCGGACCATAACCGGTCCGTGAGGCAAAGCGCTACCGTACGTCCCAGACCGGTTCCGGAGTTTCGACCACTTCGCCGTCGCCGCCGAACAGCACGAACCGGTCGAAAGAGCGCGTGAACCAGCGGTCGTGGGTCACCGCGATCACCGTCCCCTCGAACAGCTTCAGCCCTTCTTCCAGCGCCTCGGCCGACGCCAGGTCAAGGTTGTCGGTCGGCTCGTCGAGCAGTAGAACGGTCGCCCCGGACAGCTCCAGCAGCAGCACCAGGAAACGCGCCTGCTGACCGCCGGAGAGCGTGCCGAACCGTTGATCGCCCTGGGCCGCCAGCTCGTAACGGTTGAGCGCCTTCATCGCCCCGGCCCGGTCCATTCCGGACCGATGGTCGTCACCGCGCCAGAGAATCTCGACGAGCGTGCGTTCCAGCAGCTCGGGACGGTCGTGGGTCTGCGAGAAGTGGCCGGGCCGGACCCGCGCGCCAAGCCTCGCCGTCCCGTTGTGCGCCACGTGCGCCAGCGGTGCGCCGTCGACCGGCTTGTTCTCCGCCTCCGGGCTCGACCCGCCAGCCGCCAGCAACCGCAGGAAGTGCGACTTGCCGGTGCCGTTCGCGCCCAGCACCGCAACCCGGTCGCCGAACCAGACCTCCAGGTCGAACGGGAAGGTCAGATCCTCCATCTCCAGTTGTTCGCAGATCACCGCGCGCTTGGCCGTACGGCCGCCGCGCAGGTTCATCCGCAGTGACTGCTCCTTCGGCGGCACCGGCGGCGGGCCGGCCTCCTCGAACTTGCGCAGCCGGGTCTGCGCCGCCTGGTAGCGGGAGGCCAACCCGTCGTTGAACGTCGCCTTCGTCTTCAGCGTCAGCACCAGATCCCTGAGTTTCTGGTGCTCCTCATCCCAGCGCCGCTTGTTCTCCTCCAGCCGCTCGTGCCGGTGCACGCGCGCCTCGTGCCACGAGGCGAAGCCGCCCGGATGGGTCCAGGCGCCGCCACCCTCCACCGCGACCACCCGGTCGGCCGTCTGGGCCAGCAACTCCCGGTCGTGCGAGACATACAGCACCGACTTCGGCGACTCCCGCAGCCGCGACTCCAGCCAGCGCTTGCCGGGCACATCGAGGAAGTTGTCCGGCTCGTCGAGCAGCAGCACCTCGTCGCTGCCGCGGAGCAGCAGGTCGAGGGCGAAGCGCTTCTGCTGGCCACCGGAGAGCGTACGCACCGGGCGCTGACTCACCTGCTCCCAGGGCTTGTCCAAGATGGCCACGGCAACCGTGTCGAAGAGCACCTCGGCGTCGTATCCGCCGGCCTCACCCCAGTGCGCGAGGGCATTCGCGTACGCCAACTGGCTGCGCTCGGTCTCGTCCAGCGCTGCCGTCGCGGCAGCCAGTCGCTCGCCGGCACCGCGCAGGCCCGGCTCGATCAACGAAAGAGCAAGTTCCGCCAGCGTACGGTCGTCGCCGATCATGCCGATGAACTGGCGCATCACGCCCAGTCCGCCGGAGCGTGCGATGCCACCGGTCTGCATCGGCAGATCGCCGGCCACCAGTCGCAACAGCGTCGTCTTGCCCGCACCGTTCGGCCCGACCAGCGCCACCTTGGCGCCCTCGCCGACCCGGAAAGACACGTCGGCGAACAATTCCCGGCCGTCGGGCAGCACAAAGCCGGCCCCGGCGACGTCCACATAACCCATGGCCCGCATCATTCCGGTTCCGGGGCCCGGCACGCACGCCGATTTCGGCTACCAGCGCGTTACCCGCAACACCCGGAAACCCTTCTGGCTGGCGATCCGCTCGACCTGCCAGCCGCGCTCGACGAGCCACGCGTGCAGCGAGTCGCCCCCCAGGTGCCGGTTGATCACCAGATGGGCGGCGCCATCCGGGGCGAGCCGCGGCAACCAGCGATCCAGCAATGCGCGCAGCTCGGCCTTGCCCACGTGCGTCGGCGGGTTACTCCAGATCTGATCAAAAACAACCTCGGCCGGTACGTCGTCAGGTGCGGCCACCCGCAGCCGACCGGCCACCCCAAGCGTCTCGGCGTTCTCCGCGGCCAGCTCGCGGGCCCGCGAGTTCACGTCGACCGCCCAGACCGTCACCTGCGGCGCCTCGGTGGCGAGCACAGCGGCGATCGGACCATAGCCGCACCCGAGATCGAGAAGCACCCCGGTAGTCGCGGCACTGGGCAGATCACCCTTGCGCAGCAGCACCGCAGTGCCCGGGTCGAGCCGGCCAGCCGAGAAGACCCCGGACGCCACCGCAAGCCGGTAGTTCTTGCCGGCTGCGGTGAACTCGATCTCGCTGCGGCGGGCAGGCGCGGCCGGCTCGGCACTGAAGTAATGATCGGCGGTCACCACCCCAGTCTCCGCCGCGCAACGACCCGGCACACATGGGGGTGCCGCACATGCTGTGCGTTAATCGATAACGGTGCGCTCCTAGCGTGGTCGCATGTTCTACGGGCCCCCTCCCCGCGCCAGTCACCGAGCGATCGACGACGGCGGTTTCGCCGCGCTGATCAAAACCATCGGGGTCGAGGCGCTGATCAAGACCATCGACCCGGACGGCCGGCACCGGCAACCGGCCGTCCCCGGCGAGCCGCACCCGACCCGAGCGACCCGGCCGGTCCGTCACCCGCACCTGGAGCCGGAGCGGGCCGCGCACTGGCTCACCCGCGCTCTGGCCACGCTGATCATTCTCGGCATCGTCGGCATGATCGGCTTCGTCGCGTTCGCCGACAGCCGGCGCGGCGAACCCGTCGAGACGGTGTCCATCCCGGCCCCCGCCGACCCGCTCGAGTCGCGGGCGCGCGACGCCACCCCGCTGACCGCGCTGGAGGTCTTCCCCGACCCGGAGCGCGTGGCGGCGCCCGGCGCGCCGTACCCGATCTCGCTGATCAACAGCGACGCCGACTGCGGTACGGCCACCGTCGGTACGCTCGGCCGGCTACTCCGCGAGGCCGGCTGCAGCCAGGTGGTGCGGGCCGGGCTGACCGCACCGTACGGCGACTACGAGGTGACCGCGGGCCTGTTCAACCTCGCGGCGGCACCCGGCGCGACCGAGGTCAGCGGGCTGCTGCGCCAGCTGGTGGAGACCGACGACGGCGGCTTCGCCTCGATGGCCCCCGTGCCGGTCGGCGCCGATCCGTCGGCACCGCCCAGCGGCCAGGTCGGCTGGCGCACCCGCGGCCACTACCTGCTGTACTGCGTGATCACCCGGCCGGACGGCCAGCCGCTGGCCGACGGCGACCCGAACGCCGCCCAGATCACCGCCGACCTGGTGGACGGCTACCTGACCGAGTCGGTCCTGGCCCACCGCGGCGCGAGCGCCTGACGCGGTCCGCGCGCCCGGCTGTTCAGGCGCGCAGTCGGCGGGTGGCCTCAGCGCGGGCCGCGTACGCCGCCTCCCCCGGATAGCCGACCGCGATCAGGGTGAGCCCGTGCGCCGGTGCGACGGTCACCTCGCTCGAGCGCTCCCGCAGGCCCAGCTGGGCTGCCGGCCAGAACGCGTCGCGGCGGCCGTCGCCGACCGGGAGCATCGCGCCGACCAGGCTGCGCACCATCGACTGGCAGAACGCGTCGGCTTCGACGGTCGCCACGCAGACGCCGTCCGGGTCGCGTCGCCAGTCCAGCCGGGTGATCGCCCGGACCGTGGTGGCGTGCTCCTTGCGTTTGCAGTACGCGGCGTAGTCGTGCTCGCCGACCAGCCCGGCCGCGCCCGCATTGAGCCGCTGAATATCCAGCGGCCGCACCCAGCCGAGCGTGTCGTGCCGGCGCAGCGGCTCCGGGCCCCACGGCGTGTCCGCCACCCGGTACTCGTACCGCCGGAAGGTGGCCGAGAACCGGGCGTCGAACGTCTCCGGCACCGGCGTGACCGCCCGCACCCGGGCATCCGGCGGCATCAGCGCGGCCAGCCGGCGCAGCAGCGAGCCCTCCAGCTCCGCCCACGCGGCCGCCGGGAGGTCGATGTGACAGACCTGGCCGGTCGCGTGCACGCCGGCGTCAGTGCGGCCGGCCACGGTCAGGCCGAGCGGCGTCTGCGCGCCGACCAGCCGGCCGAGCGCCTCGATCAGCACC
Organism: Actinoplanes sp.; assembly: GCA_036399635.1. Lineage (GTDB taxonomy): Bacteria > Actinomycetota > Actinomycetes > Mycobacteriales > Micromonosporaceae > Actinoplanes. Next base: position 4,376 of record DASWMR010000134.1, read on the forward strand.
CCGGCCACGGTGCGCCGGCCCGGCTGGACCGCCCACCCCGAGAAGGCTGCACCGTCGTACGACACATCCAGTCGCAAGCGGATGGTTTCCGTCATCACCTAGTCCCGTACAAAAGGAAGGCCCGGCACTCCCCCAGTGGGAGAATGCCGGGCCGGACAGGCCGAAAATCAGGCCTTGCCCTCGTCGCCGTCGTTGGCCTCGCCCTTGTCGCCGGACGCGCTCACCGGCGGCTCGGCGTCCTGGTCAGCCGCAGTGTCCTTGGCCGGGGTGCTGGCCGCCGGAGCGTCGCTGCTGCTGGAGCTGACCGGAGCGTCGGCCTCCGGCGCGAGCGCCTCGACCTTGTCCTGCTGCGCGGCCGCCTTGCGGGCGGTGGCCTTCTTGGCCGGCGCGGTGGTCGCCGCGACCTGCAGCTCCTCGACCAGCTCGATGACGGCCATCGGAGCGTTGTCACCCTTGCGCGGGCCGGTCTTGGTGATCCGGGTGTAGCCACCCGGCCGGTTGCCGTACCGCGGAGCGATCTGCTCGAACAGCGCGTAAACGATGTCCTTGTCCTTCACGACGGTCAGCACCCGGCGACGGGCGTGCAGGTCGCCGCGCTTGGCCTTCGTGATGAGCTGCTCAGCCAAGGGGCGCAGCCGCTTGGCCTTCGTCTCGGTGGTCTTGATCTTCCCGTGCCGGAAAAGCTCGGTGGCCAGGTTGGCCAGGATGAGCTTCTCGTGCGCGGGGCTACCGCCGAGGCGGGGACCCTTGGTGGGCGTGGGCATTTCAGATGCTCCTTGTTGTATTGCGGCGCGGCAGCGAGGGGCTTAGAGCTGCTCGGTCTCGCGGTAATCGTCGGTGTCGTAATCCACGTCGCCGAACGAGTCCACGACGTGCGCGGGGTCGAAGGACGGCGCGCTGTCCTTCAGGCCCAGGCCCATTCCGGCGAGCTTCATCTTGACCTCGTCGATCGACTTCTGACCGAAATTCCTTATATCCAGAAGGTCGGCCTCCGTCCGCCCGATGAGTTCGCCCACGCTGTTGATGCCCTCGCGCTTGAGGCAGTTGTACGACCGGACGGTGAGGTCCAGCTCCTCGATCGGCAAAGCAAGATCTGCGGCCAACTGCGCGTCCTGCGGGGACGGTCCGATGTCGATGCCCTCGGCGGTCTCGTCCAGCTCACGGCAGAGACCGAACAGCTCG
>DASWMR010000135.1:0-11666 GCA_036399635.1 Actinoplanes sp.
CGTCGCCGCGCCGTGACGCAGGTTGACCGCGGCGGCGCGGTGGAATCGCCAGCCGCCCCACACCACGACGGGCGCGGCGAGCACGAGCGAGATCCACTGCCAGGACGTGAACTGCCAGGCCGGGACCATCGCGAGAGCGACGACGGGCAAGCTCAGCACAATCGAGACCCAGAGCCGGGTACGCAGCTCGTCCGCCGGCGCCGGCGGCGGCTGCTCCACCACCGGCCGCGGGACCGCGGCGGAATAGCCGGTCTTCTCGACCGTGGCGATCAGATCGCCGGCCGAAACCCTCCCGTCGACGGTGGCGCTGGCCTTCTCGGTGGCGTAGTTGACCGTGGCGGTGACCCCGGGCATCCGGTTCAGCTTCTTCTCGATCCGGGTGGCGCAGGAAGCGCAGGTCATTCCCCCGATCGCCAGTTCGATGCGGTGCACGTCGCCCCTCTACATATACCGGGTAGGGGTACCACACTACCCTCTCCTCCGGCGATGCCCCCGGCCGGAGCCGTGGCGGATTCTGAGTAGATTGTGGCTACGGTCCGCTTGCGAGGGAGTGCCGATGCCGCTGCCTGACGTCGACGCGTCTCGTGCGGTGCTGATCGGCACCGCGGACTATCACCACCTGGAGTCGCTGCCCGCCGTGGCGAACAACCTGGCCGGGCTGCTCACCGTGCTGCGCGACCCCGATCTCTGGGGCCTGCCCGCGGAACACTGCGCGGTGCTGCTGAATCCGGGCTCGGTCGACGACGTCCTCGAGGTCGTGCACCGGGCCGCACGCGCGGCGACCGACACCCTGCTCATCTACTACGCCGGGCACGGCCTGCTGGACTCGTCGTCGGAGCTCGCTCTGGCCCTCCCCGGCTCGGACACCGAGCGGATGTACCGCGCGGTCCGCTACGCCGACATCCGGCGCGAGATCGTCGACGCGGTGCAGTGCCGCGACAAGGCGGTGATTCTCGACTGCTGCCTGCGCGGCCGGGCCGACCCGCCGACCGTGCGGGCGATCGCCGACCGGGCCGCCGTCGACGGCGCCTGGCTGCTGGCCGGCGGCGCGGCCGAAATGGTCGTGCCCGGCGACCGGTACACCGCGTTCACCGGCGAGCTGATCAACGTGCTGGACCAGGGCATCGCCGACGGCCCCGACCTGATCGACACCGACGCGCTCTACCTGAAGATGATGACCGGGTTGACCGCCAGGCAGCGTCCGGTGCCGCAGCAGCGGGCCCGCGGCCCGTTGATCACCCTGACCCGCAACCGGGCCCGGCCGGACGCCGTGCTGCCTCCGTCGACCGCACCGGCCGATCAGCTGCCGGCGCTGCGGATGACCCCGGTCGAGCTGGCGGCACGGGTCGCCGAGCTGCGGGCGCAAGGCAACCAGGAGGCCGCGGCGGCGGCGCTCACCGCCTGCGGGCGGCGCCGGCCCGACCAGGAGGTCGCGGCGATCATGGTGACGCTGGCCGGGCAGCGCCGGCCGATGGACGTCGCCGCGGTCGCGTACGCGGCATCGCTGCGCGACCCGCACGAGCTGCGCCGCATCTACGAGGTGCTGGTCGAGATCGACCAGCGGCCGCTCGCGATCGGCCTGCTGAAGGTGGTCGCGGCCGGGCTGCCCGAGCGCGCCGCCCGGTTCGTCGCGGTGCTCGACGAGCCCGGCACGCCACACGCACGCGACGCCGTCCCGGCCCTGCTGCGATCCGCCGTGACCTTCAGCAAACAGCGGCCACAACGGCTGATCGACCTGCTGGGCGCACTGCTGCTCGCCCACCGGACGGCCGACGCCGACCTGGCGCTCACCGAGGCCGAGCGGGTGCTGCCGGCCACCGACCTGGCGGTCGTGGCCGACGCGCTGCGCGACGCCGGGCGAGACGAGCATGCCTACCGGTTGTACGGCCACGCGGCGGACGCCGTGGCCCGGCGCTCACCGGCCCAGGTCGCGGCAATTGTGGCCGCGCTGCACCGCAACGGTTCACCACCCGACGGGCTCGGTCTGGCGCGACGGGCTGTCACCGTACGCGCAAAGGCGGGAGCGGAGCACCTGGCCGGCCTCATCGCCGCGTTCGGGGCCGAAGGCCTCGACGAGGTCGTCGCCGACGCGGCCGCCGCACTCGGCCCCAAGCTGCCCGGCCCGGCGCTGAACGAGCTGACCCGGCTGCTGCGGGAGAGCGGCTGGCAGAGCGCGGCGTTACGTCTCACCCTCGCCGCCGCGGCGGACCGGCCGGTGACCGACATCCTGCGGCTGACCGAAAGCCTGACCGAGCAGGGCCGCCCGATGGACGCACTCGACCTGCTCACCCACGCGGCCCGGGTGCGGCCGGTCGCCGACCTGACCCGGCTGACCGGTCCCGGCTCGCCGAACCGTAACCGGCGGGTGTTCGCGGCGGTCGCCGGGCAGCAGCCGCGCCGGGCCGCGGCGCTGTACCGGCTGATGGCGGAGCAGGACGACGGTCGGCTCGAGCAGATCCGGGCCGAACTGCTGCGCCGGGGCGAAGCCGAGATCGTGGCCGTGGTGGCCGAGCTGATCGAGGCGCCGACCGGCGAGCTGGCCGACGACCTGCTGCGCGCCGCCTTGCGCACCATCGACGCGATGACACCCCAGCGGCTGGCGGCCGCCGCGGTGCGAAACCGGCGGATGCGTACGGTCCTGCGCCTGGCCGCCGTGGTGGCCGCCGACGAGCTGCCCCCGGTCCTCCGCGAGATCATGCGTGGGTTCGCCGACCCGGGCGCCGCCGAGGCGGAGATCGCCGCGCTGCTCGCCGGGCTCCCCCGCCGGACGATCGCCGACATCGTGACCTGGATCCGCGGCCTCGAGCCGGACACCCACGGCATCCGCCTGACCGGTGCGCTGGCGGCACGCCCGGTCGACGAGGTGGCGACCGTCGTGGCCGCGGTCACCCGCCCGGACTCCACCGAGACGGCCGACGACCTGCTGGCCACCGTGGCCCGGGCCGGCCCGGTCACCCGGGTCGCCGACCTGATCGTCGAGCTGCGCCGCCGCGGCGAACGCGCCCACCTGCGCACTCTGGTGGAGGTTTTCGACGGCGGCACCGACCTCTTCAAGCTGGCCAGCTGGCTCTGGCTGCTCGAGGAGTACGACCTGGCGCTGCTCGCTGTCCGCGGCCGCCTCTGGTTGAACGAGACCGGCATCCGCGACGCCCTCGCGGCCGCGGTCGCCGAGCTGCTGCACGAGTACGCGTCCCGGACGGCCTGCCTGCACCTGGCCTTCCCGGCCTTGACCGAATCCGGCGACGCCGACGAGCTACGCCGGTCCTATCCGCTGGCCGACGACGAACTCACCCTGCTGGTCCTGCCCGGCAACCGGGTGGTCCGCCGGTCGCCGGTGCTGTTCACCGAGCGCGGCGTCCACCACATCGACGGCAGCGGCTACACCTACGTCGAGCTCGCCGACCAGGCCGTGTCGGCCGGCCACCGCAACGCCGTGGTCTTCGCCGGCCCAGCGGGCGCCCCGGTCACCTGGGCGATGCCGTCGGCCGCGGCCGCCAAGGAGCTGGTCGACCTCCTGATCGACATTCAGGCGCTGTCCCACGAGTTCCGCGAGGTCTTCCGCACCACCACGACACACGTCCACCCGGAGCCGATGCCGGACGACGCGCCGCGGGAGTACGAAATGGACGGTGAAACCTCCTGAGCGGCTCGGCTCGACTTGCACCCGCCCGTAGCGGCTCGGCTTGCGCCGCGCACAGCCGTCTTTAGCAGCCGCCGTAGCGCTCGCGGCGGACGGTGGGGCGCCGGCCTCGGATGGTGCTTCGCTGCAGAGCCGCGATGACCATCTCGGCGGCCGCGTCGGGCACCTCGACCAGCGAGAACCGGTCGGTGATCTGGATCGCCCCGATGTCGCGGGAGGTGAGGCCGGCCTCGCCGGTGATGGCGCCGACCAGATCCTGCGGGCGGAGCCCGGCCCGCCGACCGAGGCCGACGAACAGCCGCACCGCCCCGTCGTCGGCCGAGCGTGCCCCCGGCCGGTCACGCCGACCCTCGTACCGGCCCTCGTTCCGCCCTTCGTACCGCCCAGCGCCGCGCTCCCGAGTCTCCCGCGGTTCCCGCGCCACCGAGGGGATCTCCTCCTCGTCCACGTCGCCGCCGGCCGCCTCGTGCGCCAGCTTCACCGCGGCCAGGGCCACGCTCTCGAGGTCGAACTCCTCGGTGAGCGAGTCGATCACCACCCGGAACCTCTCCAGGTCGCCGCCCTCCAGGCTGGCCCGCAGCGCCGAGCGGGTGAGCTCCATCCGCCGGGCCCGCAGGTCGGTCACCGTGGGTACCTGTTCCACCACGATCCGCTTACCGGTGAGCCGCTCGATGGCCTTGAGCATCCGGTGTTCCCGCGGCTCGGCGAGAGTCACGGCGGCGCCCTCACGCCCGGCCCGACCCACCCGGCCGATGCGGTGCACGTACGACTCCGGCGCCGCCGGCACGTTGTAGTTGATCACGTGGGTGAGCTGCTCGATGTCCAGACCACGGGCGGCCACGTCGGTGGCGACCAGCAACTCCGTACTGCCGGCCCGCAGCCGCCCCATGACCCGGTCGCGCTGGTCCTGGCTCATGCCACCGTGCAGGGCCTCGGCGCGGTAGCCCCGCCCGTTCAGTATCTCGGTGACCTGGTCAACCTCTTCACGGGTGCGGCAGAAGACAATCGCCGCGGTCGGCGCCTCCACATCGAGAATCCGGGCCAGGGCGGCAGGCTTGTGCGCGCGGGCCACGACGTACGCGCTCTGGCGCACCAGCGGCAGCTCGCCGGGGGTGGACGACTCCCGGCCCATCTGGATCCGCACCGGATTGGTCAGGTGCCGCCGAGCGATCGCATCGATCCGCGGCGGCATGGTCGCGGAGAACAGGACGGTCTGCCTGTCCGCCGGCGTCTCGGCCAGAATCGCCTCGATATCCTCGGCGAACCCCATGTCCAGCATCTCGTCGGCCTCGTCGAGCACGACGGTACGCACGGTGCCCAGCTGCAGCGTGCCGCGGTTGATGTGATCCAGCACCCGGCCCGGGGTGCCGACGACCACGTCCACCCCCCGCTGCAGCGCCTGCAACTGGCGCCCGATCGGCTGCCCGCCATACACCGGCAGGACGCGGACGCCCAGGTCACGGCCGTATCGGTGAACCGCCTGCGAAACCTGCTCGGCAAGCTCGCGGGTCGGCACGAGAACCAACGCCCCCGGCCCGGCCTCACGGGCCACCCGCGCATCGCGGACATCCCGGGCCCGATCTCGTGCCGCGGAGGTTTCGCGGGCCTCGTCCCGTGCCCCGGAAGCATCGCGCGGCTCGCGGTCTAGTGCCTGCAGCAGTGGCAGCGCGAAGGCCGCCGTCTTGCCGGTGCCGGTCGCCGCCTGCCCCAGCAGGTCATGTCCGGCCAACAGCGGCGGAATGGCCTCCCGCTGGATCGGCGTCGGCTCCTCGTAACCCAGGCTGGCCAGAGCGTGCAGCAACTCCGGCCGCAGCGCCAGGCCGGCGAAGCCGTCGGCGTCCTCGAACGGTTGGTCGCTCATGATCGGCTATGGCCCTTCATCCGTCGTTTCCGGCAGCGAAGGGGTGCGCGCCGCCACCCATCGCTCATGAGCAGGATACGAAGGCAATCCCGAGCCGAAGTCGGCGGGCATGCACGAGCGAGGCTAGCCCGTCGGCAGCCTCTTCCCGTCGCGAACGACCGTGCCCACCCGCAGTAATCAACTAATCGCTCAGAGTCGCCATCCGAGGGATCCAGTTGAACAGGGTCGTCAGTTCAACCCGTCGGGCGAGCCAGATGAACGCAGCGCCAAGAATCGCCCGGCGAGCCCCAACACGATCCCGGCGCCGACCGGGATGAGCCAGGCGGCGGGCCCGAGGTGGTCGCCATAGGCCAGCTTGACGACGAATCCGAGGCCAACACCGACCACGAACCCGACCATCTCCCAAGCGGTCCCACCACCACTGCGCCTCATAGACCCGAAGGTAGGCGATACAGCCACGGATCGCTGCCCCGCGCCTCACGATGTCCACAAAGCACAGACGATCCGTCAGTCCGGCAAACCACCCGAACATCCACTCGAGATCCGGGAGCCAATTGGCTTGTCAACGGCTCCCGAGGCCCCTGGTTACTGGATCTCGGAGGGATCAAGAGCGGTGCGGTCAGTTGCCCTGGGTGGCACCAGCGGCTCGATCTTGGCGAGCCCGGGAGCGCCGGGACCGGCGAGCGCGGGAGCCGGGAGCGGCGGGAGCCGGCGGGCGGGAGCGCGGGAGCCCGGGGGGGCGCGGGAGTGCGGGAGCCTGCGAACGGGAGCGCCGGCTGCGGCGTCGCTGCGTGTCCGGTGCGCCGACAAAGGGCGTCTCGAACGCGTCATCAGCCGCAAGACTTTGCAGCATCGCGTTTTGCTCCGCCTGGCTGCTCGGCCACGAAATGCCTATCGCGCGTCCCCGGTGCATGTAATCGGCTCACGGTGGTTGTCGGATTGAGCCGGCTTGGCGCGCGCGCCTGCCTGCCTGCCGCGTGACGCTCGCTTGGCGATCGGCGATGGGCTTGTCTGCCCTCACGAGCGCTCATCACACCGACCCGGCGGCTGCGCGACAACGTCGGGGCATCGTGCCCGTCGAACGACGGCGGCGTTGGGCGGGGGAGCACTGAGCGGCCTGAGGGCCACAATAGACAGGAAACTGCGGAATGTCGGGTTGTTATGCAAAGAAATGCAAACACCGAGGGCTTGTCCGTTCGGAGCGGATGTTAGTCCATCGGCCGCCATGTCCGCTCGGGACTGATAGCTCCTGGTTCCGGTGGACGCAACCGGACCAAACGCATCCGTTCCTGCGGGATTGGTGTTCGCGATTCATTCAATCGAGGTGTGCGGGCCTTCCGCTTGCTGGCCACCAATCGGCGGGTGTTCAGCCGGGCGCAAGGGCGGAACCAGAGGAAACGACACACTGAATTGCTTCTCGAAATCAAGGCTGGGGCACCGCCTGAAGCCCGGCCCAGCCAGGCAAGTGGCGAGGGCTGCCGGTGTTGCCGGAAATCCCCCGCCACTTGATTACCTGACCGCTATTAGCACTGACGCCAAGAGAGGTGGTACTCGGTGGAGATGCTGCCGTCGGTCGAGTCCATCGTGACGTAGCTGAGATCGGTGGACGTGCCCTTGGCAACACGCACCTCGGTGTTGATGTTGAGGTTGCGCAGCTCACCACACGGGTGCCAGACGACCGCGGCGACCGGGACCTCGTCGCTGGCGAACCAGTTGTCGTCCAGGGGAGCGGTGAACGGGTGGTTCACATAGGTGCTCTCGGTCATGCCCTGGAAGTAGTAGTTGGCCCGCTGCGAAGCAGTCGCGCCCGCCTGGAGCAGGCCGTATCCGCGGTAGTCCACCTTGGTGATCGCAAAGGTGAAGCCCTGCGGAACGTGGACCAGCACGTTGAGCTGGCAGTTCTTGCGGTTCTCGGTGACGGCCACGCCGGGGCCGGCCTGCGCCAGGTATTCGCTGTAGATCGCGGTGAACGCGGTGTTGTCCGGCGAGACAGCAACGCTGGCGGTGCCGGGCTTGCAGCCGGAACCGGCCATGGCGACCAGGTCAATGACGATCTTGTCGGCTGGCGGGTTGTCCACGATGTTGATGGCGGACGCGGGCTGCGCCACAGCCAGCGAGGACATGAATAGCGCCAACACGGTTCCCCCACGTACCAGCAATTTACGCATGGGACTCCCTTCGATTTGAACGACGATGCGCACGCGGGGCAACAGTATGATGTGCATAGAGGACAGTCAATGGACGTTCGGCTGATTGCATCTCCCGGTACTCACCTGCGTGTTCCGCTGCGGCGGATGGGTTCGGATGAGCATCGCAGCCCCCGAAACACCACACCTTCTGGATATTTCGGGCAGATACCAAGATAGACAGGTCGAAATATACGTGTAATATCTGCAAATCCGGTCGGGAGCGACGCATCACCACTGCCCGCGACCGTGCCCACTGAATCCAAGTTGGATAGACTGGGGTCAATCCTTGTGCGCGAGGTGCCGCCTGGCTAGCATTCCGTGGTGGAACGTCGCTACGGCAGGCATGTGCAATAGCCGACCCTAAACATCGGAAAATCTACCCAGGACTGAAGCGTCCTGGGTAATCAGCGATGCACTGCGCGCGCGAGACCAGTGGATATTGTGCAGCTACGAAGGGAATACAATGACCAGAAGCCTCGCCGGCGTGAGAGGTGCGGCATTCGCCGCGCTGACTTCAGTCCTCGCACTGTCGCTGTCCGCGCCGGCACACGCCGCCGGTGCCGCAGCGCTTGACGCCGTTCCCACCGCGAAGATCACCCTCGAGGTCATCGCGGCGGCCGGATCCGGCTGCGCGCCCGGAACGGCCACGGTCGTCGCCAACTCCGACAACACCGGCTTCCGGATCAAGTACACCGAGTTCCTGGCCGAGGCGGGCGGCACCGCCAGTCTGATCGACAGCCGGAAGAACTGCCAGATCGGTGTGCTCGTGACGGTGCCGGCGGGGTGGACCTTCGCCATCGCGGAGGCGAACTACCGGGGCCGCGCCAAGCTCGCCGCCGGCGCGACCGGCTTGCAGCGCACCAACTACTACTGGCAGGGATCCTCGGAGAACAACGCTACCGAGCAGCAGTTCACCGGGCCGCTGAACACCACCTGGTCCGCCAAGGACGTCGCTCCCGCACTGGTCTACACGCCGTGCGGCGGACAGAAGGTCCTGAACATCAACACCGAGCTCCGAGTGGACGAGGGCACCTCGACCAGCAAGAGCAGCCTCTCGATGCGGTCCAGCGACGGCGACGTGGACACCCTCTTCAACCTCAGCTGGGCCGAGTGCTGACCCGGTAATCCAACTGACCCGGTAATCCAGCTTCTAGCAAGATCAGCCGCCGCGGCGCCCCTAGGGCGCGGCGGCGGCTGCATTTGGCACCCCCTGCAAGGCGGCAGAGTGGTGCGTATGCGTGAGCAGAGCAAGGCGGCAAAGTGGCGCGTATGGGTGAGCAGAGCAAGGCGGCTCCGGTGCACCAGCGTCAAGCACACACCGGACGGGACACTCGACCGCAGCAACGCGACATCGGCTGACCACCCCCGATTGAAGTCAGACGAAGCCGCGGTTACTTGGCGATAGACAATCATCTATCAGACTACGTAGTCAAGCGGACTACGTAGTCAGGCAGCACCTCTCGCTACCTGGACCGCGCGGGTGAATTGGCGTGCTCGATCGCGTGCCGGTCGAGCCACTCGGCGAACTGGTCGCCGGGCAGGGGGCGGGAGATGTGGTAGCCCTGGGCGATGTCGCAGCCGATGCTCGCCAGGTATGCCAGCGTCTCGGCGTCCTCGATTCCCTCCGCGACCACCGACAGGTCCATCGCGTGACCCATCTGGATGGCCGACCGGACCAGCGCCTGGTTGCGGGGATCGATCGACAGCGACTGCACGAACGATCTGTCGATCTTCATTTCGTCGATCGGCATGTCGCGCAGGCGGCTGAGTGAGGAGTAGCCGGTGCCGAAGTCGTCGATCGACAACAATACGCCGAGCGCGTGCAGCTTCTCCAGCGTGGCCAGCGCACCGGCCCGGTCGGTCATCAGGGTGCTTTCGGTGATCTCGAGGGTGAGCGACGACGGCGCGGTGCCGGTCTGCTGCAGCAGGCGGGCGACGACGCCCGGGAGTTCGTCGTCGGTCAGGCTGTTCGGCGAAAGGTTGACCGCGACGTGCGCCGGGTGGCCGTTGCGGGCCCACCTCGCGCGCTGCCGCAGGGAGGTCTCCAGCACGTGCAGCGTCAGCGGGCGGATCAGGCCGCTGTGCTCGGCCAGCGGGATGAACTCGTCCGGCGGGATGAAGCCGTCCATCGGGTGATTCCAGCGGACCAGGGCTTCCGCACCGACCACCGCCATCGTCACCGGATTGACCTTGGGCTGGAAGACCACGGTCAGAGCGCGGTTGTCGACCGCCTCGCGCAGGGCGCTGATCCGGGCCAGCCGTTGCGGCGTGTTGCGGTCCATGGCCGGGTCGTAGACCTGGACACCGGAGCGGGACTGCTTGGCCGCGTACATCGCGACGTCGGCGTGCCGCACCAGCGCGAGGGCCTCGGTGGTGTCCGAGGCGGCCTGCGCCACTCCGATGCTGACCCGCACGTGCAGGGTGATCGGCCCGCGCACCATCGGGCGTTCGATGACGGCGGCCATGTCCTCGGCGAAGGCGACGGCCTCGGCGACATCGGTCATCGGCGGCAGTAGTACGCCGAACTCGTCACCGCCGAGGCGGGCGACAGTGCCCCGACCGGCGAAGCGTTCGGCCAGCCGGGTGCCGATGTCGACCAACAGTGCGTCACCGGTGTCATAGCCGAGCGCGTCGTTCGTCTCGGCGAACCGGTCCAGGTCGGCGACGAGAACCGCGACCCGCCCCGCGTCCGCACCGGGCGCGGCCAGGGCCTCGCCGACGAGCTGGTGGAAGTACCGGCGGTTCGGCAGACCGGACAGCGAGTCGTGCAGTCCCAGGTGCTCCTTCTCGGCGGCCTCCCGACGCAGCTCCTCGACCAGGGCGACCTTCGTCAGGGCGACGCCCGCGTGATTGGCAAGCGCCTCCAGCAGGTGCAGCCGGGCATCGGTGAACGGGCCGGCGTCCGGCAGGCTCTCGGCAACGATAAGGGCCGCGGTGGTGCCACCGATGGCCACCGGCACGGTGATCAGGCCGGGGGCATCGTCCGGGTCGAGTGCCACGGTCCGCCCGCCGAGCGCCTCCGCCACCACATCCGGCCCGTCCTCGTACAGCTCGCGGATGGTGCCCATCTCGCCGGAGCCGGCGGTGTGGTAGCGCACCACGCCGGCCCGCTCCGGCACGAGCAGTTCGGCGCGGCCGGCGCGGAGCTGGACGCAGACCTGGTCGAGCACCACAGGCAGGATCTCGGCCATCTCGGCCACGCCGTCCAGGGCGCGCGTGAACGCGTACAGCTGCTCGACCTCGTTCTTGGCGTGCCGCTGTTGCACGAAGGTGCGGTAGGCGAGGTAGACCGCGGTCAGCAGCATCGCCAGCAGCACCAGCACCCAGGGGTTGCCGGCCGCCGCGAGCACGCTGACCAGCGCCACGGTGGTCGCGACCGCCGCGAACGGCACGCTGCGCATGGCCTCCGGGAGCCGACGCCACTCCTGCGGATCGTCGTGCAGCGCAATCACCGCGGTGACCGCGACAACAGCGACGACGTCGGCGAGCAACGAGGCCGTGTACGCCGCCAGCCACTCCCGCGGACCGGGTACGTCGGGGGACGCACCGATCAGATCGAAGACCGACGCCGCGACGGTGGCCTGGACGCCGACGAGCGCCACGTTGAACGCGAGTTTGGTGCCACGCTGTCGGCGGATCAGAAAGAGGCCGGCGCTGCTGCCCACCAACCGGGCGCCGACCACCAGGAACGGGTTCACCGCCAGCAAACCGAGGATCATCGGTACGTCGGCCAGGCTCACCGCGTGCGCACCACGCCGGACCCGTAGATAGATGACGAAGCCCTCGGTGGCGGCGAACAGCCCGATCAGGCTGGCAGTCCAGGTGACCTCGTGAAAGGTGCGCGGCAGGTGAACCCGGCCGATGAGCACCGCCAGCGTGAGCGCTCCCAGCGTGGCGGCCAGCAGCGCCACCCGGTAGTGCGGCGGTAGGCGCCGGCGCGGACCGGCGTCGCGAGGCGCCTCGTCGACCGGTAGCG
>DASWMR010000136.1:0-2668 GCA_036399635.1 Actinoplanes sp.
TGGACGCGACACAGACCCAGACGCGGTGGCGTTTGAACCCGTTGAGAACTACTTGATTCAGATCTGGCCAGCACGGCCATCCCCGGAGCAGATACACAAGCAAACAGACGGGTACGGAGCATCCCTACGCGCCAGCGCCGAGCATGAGGAATCGACGGCTAGCGATGATGCATCACCACAAGCGCCAAGAGTGACGCCGCCAAAACGAGTCTGAGTTCCCCCGCACCTAAGCCTCATGCCCGGCGCACACGAGTGGTCGAAACCGCGGCCGGGCTGGCCGTGGTGCCGACGCCAGTGATGCCGGCCAGGACTGTAGTGCCTGTCTGGAAATCCATGGATTGGGCACGGCGCGCCGGATGGACCGACCACCACGCCAGCCACGCCGACACGCCCCGCCGGTACGCCGCGCCGGCACGGGCGCAAACGATTGCAGGGCGTCGTTCCAACCGGGCAGTTCGTGGCCGCGACGGTACTGCTGTCGGCTAAACGCTGGTCCGCAGCGTGATGCCTCGGGCGGCAAGGGAGACCGCGAAATCGGCGTACGCGTCAGCCGAGAGAACCCATCCCGTAGACGCTCACCCACCGGCACCGCTTTCCCGATCCCGGCCTTGGCGTCGGACTGGCCGAATCTCCCGGTCCACAGGTTCAAAGACCGACCTCCTTACGGACATCGACCGCCTGCAGGTCGCCATAATGCCGGTAGGTCCCGACGTTAGCGACAAGTGCGCGACCGCCTACTACAGTAATCCTCCGGCGCCGGTGTGCAGCGGCTGGCCCTCGATGCCGGTGACCACGCATCCGGCCGCGCGGCACAACGCGATCCCGGCCGCGAGATGCACGCTGTCAGCCAGCTGCCCGTCGGTCACGTACGCGGCCCGCCGACCGGACGCGACCCACGCCACGGCCAGCGTCGTCGACACGACCCGGGGACGGAACCACCCGATGAACTCCGCGTCCGCGAGCATCCGCGCGGCCAAAAACCAGCCCCGGTTGGGAAACGGCGGATCCAGGTTCACGTCGACCAGGTCCGACCGGCCCGAGGGAGTCAGCCGGTGATCAGCGTCGCCGTGGCGTACGTAAGCGGTCTTGCCGTCGGTCCAGAACACCTCACCGGTGAACGGATCCGCCGACGCCGACGCAGTGATCTGCGCGCCCTCCCGCAAAGCCACGTTGACGCAGGCCAGCATGGTCTTCACGGCGTAGTTCAGCGTCCCGCACAACGGATCGACCAGCCACGTACGCCCGTTCCCCCGCTCCGCCCGTACGCCCGCTCTCTTCCCCGACCACGACATCCGCCGGACGCGCCGCCCGCAGCACGCCGACGATCTCCTTCTCCGCCTCCACGTCGGCGGTGGTGGCGAAGTCGCCGCCGCCCTTGTCGAAATGCGTCAACGACATCCCGTGGTACGCACGGACGACCGCGGCACCGACCTCCGCCGCCTCGACGGCCAACGCGTGATCACTGATCGACATGCCGTAAACCTAGGGGCGTCAGGCCAATGGCACCCAGCGCGACCTCAGCCAGGCCGTCGTAACGGCAGATGCCGTCGGCGACCGGCAGAGGCCGGCCGCAGGAGACGGCCGGCCGATCCGGGTATTGACCCCACGGTTCGCCGTCAGAGGCCGGCTCCTCGGCGGATACGCAGGGCGTAGCCGGAGAGACGATCGGTCTGATCTCATGGTGACGATGTCTTCCCCGCCTCGAGCTCCGATGTCGCCGTCGCTGCACACCCGCCGTCTGGAACTGAACATGTTCACCGTTCACGACGCCGCCGAGTTGCACGAGCTGTTCGCTGATCCGCGAACGCACACGATCGGGTCGGGGCCCTTCACCGCCTTCGAGCAGACCGAGCGCTGGATCGCTCGTCGGCTGACAACGCAACGCGATCACGGCCTGTGCTGGTATGGCCTGCGCTGTGCCGACACGGGCCTGCTGATCGGCAACTGCGGGATACTCGAAGGCCGAACCGGCTTCAACGAACCGGAGCTTGGGTACGAGGTCCGGGCTTCTCACCGCGGCCGCGGCTACGCCACCGAGGCCGCCACTGCGGTGCTCGATCAGTGCCGCGCCGCTGGGCTGGCTCGCGTGTGGGCCACCATCCGTCCGCACAACGCCGCGTCGCGCCACATCGCCGCCCGCCTCGGCATGCACCTGAACAGGGTGGACAGCGACGAGCGCGGCGATCTGCTCTTCTACGCCGCTGACCTGAACGTCGACTGAGCCGGCCACCACGGTGAAGGCCACTTTGCGCCGGACCCTTACATTGGCCATCGATGAAGACCGTGCTGTTCGACTTCGACGGGGTACTGCTGCGCGGGGACTCGTTCGCCCTGTTCCTGCGGCGCCGGGCCTTGACCGCATGGCGCCGGATCGGTCGGATCGCGGTGGCCGGGGTGTCCCCGGCGAGTTGATCGCCACGCACGGTCGTAACCGCAGGGCAAACAGACCGATCTGAGTCACTACCCGCCGGAGAAGATCGCGTTCGCGATGCGCACGCCGACCTGGTGCCGCACCCGCGCGGCCGAGATCGGCCCGGCCTGCCGGCACGTCATCGACGACCTGCTTGCGGTCAACGCCCTGTTTAGGCTGCGCGCCGCGCAAGGCGTCCTCAGCCTGGCCACCAAACACAGCCCCGCCCGGCTCGAAGCCGCCTGCGCCAAAGCCATC
>DASWMR010000137.1:0-8954 GCA_036399635.1 Actinoplanes sp.
CCGCCGACGGCAACATCGTTCGGGTCTACCTGCCGTACGGCCCGCAGTGGTTCGGCTACCTCCTGCGCCGGCTGGCGGAGCGCCCGGGACCGTCGGCGTTCATCCGTAAGAAGTAGTTTTCCGGCGAAACCCCCACAATCCCGGCGTGTCGGTCTTGACTTTTTCTGGTGATTTCACGGAACGCATCGCGTTGGTCACAGGGGTATCGATACCGTTCTGATGACACGCACGTCATCTGCCGCGTCGCAAGGCCAGTCCGGTCGCGGCGGACCGTGCCTGCGAAAGGATCGGTGCGACGAGATGACGGGTCCAGCCCAGACCGAGGAACGGCTCTCGGAGGTGCGGTTCCTGACGGTGGCCGAGGTGGCCGCCCTGATGCGGGTCTCGAAGATGACCGTCTATCGGTTGGTGCACGGTGGCGACCTGACGGCGGTTCGCGTCGGCCGGTCGTTCCGGGTGCCCGAGCACGCCGTGCACGAGTACCTTCGCGGCGCCTTCTCGCAGACTGCCTGAGGATCTTCGGGCCGCTCCGGCCCGAGGGTCCGGGAGGGCAGTTTTGGTTCGGCTCTGACCGGCCGGTAGGCTGGTGCGGTTGGTTCCCGGTTCACCACGTGCCGCCACTGGCGACGCTGCGTCCGGGACGCCGTCCAGATCGGTCGCGGGTGGTGCCTCGGGCACCCCGGCTCCGAACCACATGTTTCGAGAGGCATTTCGTATGGGCTCCGTGGTCAAGAAGCGCCGCAAGCGTATGGCGAAGAAGAAGCACCGCAAGCTGCTGCGCAAGACCCGCGTCCAGCGTCGCCGTCTCGGCAAGTGAAGGTCGGCCGGGCCACTGGCCCGGCCGCACACGCACTTGCCGCACATCGCCGCATCGGAAGGTGCGCCCGTGGTGACCTCCCCGCCCCGCGTTGTCGTGGTCACCGGAGTCAGCCGATTTCTCGGCGCCCGGGTGGCCTCCCGTCTCGCCGCCGACCCCCGCGTGGAACGCGTCGTCGGCCTGGACCCGAACGATCCGCCGCCGGCTCTGCGTGAGCTTCTGGCGGACGTCGAGATCATCCGGGCCGACGCTCGGGTCGCGTCTGGCGCCATCGCCGACTTGGGTGCCGAGGCGGTCGTGCACCTCGCGGTGACCAGCGCGCCCGATTCGCAGACCGGTGGCCGGGCCGCGATGAAGGAACAGAACGTCATCGGCACGATGCAGCTGCTGGCCGCCGCCCAGCGGT
Organism: Actinoplanes sp.; assembly: GCA_036399635.1. Classification (GTDB taxonomy): domain Bacteria; phylum Actinomycetota; class Actinomycetes; order Mycobacteriales; family Micromonosporaceae; genus Actinoplanes. The sequence goes on from DASWMR010000137.1 coordinate 1,224, forward strand.
CCGCCCCGCTGCGCAAGCTGGTGGTGCGCTCCTCCACGGCGGCCTACGGCGCCTCGTTCCGGGACCCGGCCGTCTTCACCGAGGACACCGAGCCCCGGGCGGTGCCCCGCGGCTCGTTCGCCCGCGACATCCTCGACATCGAGGGCTATGTCCGCGGGTTCCGGCGGCGCCGGCCCGAGGTGGGCGCGACCGTCCTGCGGTTCGCGCCGTTCCTGAGCTCGACCGCCCAGACGACCCTCACCCGCTACTTCTCCCAGCCGGTGGTGCCGACCGTCCTCGGCCGGGACGCGCGGTTGCAGTTCGTGCACGTCGACGACGCGCTGGAGATCCTGCACCGATCGGTGATCGAGGACCATCCGGGCACCTTCAACGTGGCCGGGCCCGGAGTCCTCGCGCTCTCCCAGGCCGTCCGCCGGGCCGGCCGGATCTCACTGCCGCTGCCCGAGGGGACGCTCTCGTCGGTCGCCTCGGTCGCCCGCAACGTCGGGGCCGGCCAGATCGGCCTCGACCAGATCGACCTGTTCGTGCACGGCCGGGTGGTCGACACCACCAGGCTGACCGACGAGTTCGGGTTCACGCCGCGCAGCACCGCCGAGGCGTTCGACGACTTCATCAAGGGGCACGCCGGCGGCTCGCTCACCGCCGACCGGCTGGCCGCCGCGGAGCGGGCCATCCTGGACGGCGTCCGCCGGCTGCGGGCCGCCGCCGGCGAGACGGCCTCCGCCGGACGGGAGTTCTCGTGAGCCAGGACGAATTCCGTGGCATGCTGCCGGGACACGCAGACTTCCTCCTGCCCCGGCCGGCCGAACCGGTGCGGGTCAACGGCCACCGGCCGATTCCCGAGGTCCAGCAGATGAACGGGCATGCCGCAGCGGACCGGGGCGATGATGACTTCGCCCAGAGCGACCCTGCACCCGACCAGATTGACCTCTGGGACGAGCGGATCGCCGCCGGCCTGGGCTTTCTGCGCCGACGACTCGCCGGGGCGTACGAGGTGGATGAGTTCGGTTTCGACGCCGAGCTCACCGGATCGGTCTTCCACCCGCTGCTCCGGGTGCTCTACCGCGACTGGTTCCGCACCGAGGTCTTCGGCGTGGGGAACGTGCCGTCGGACGGCGGCGGGCTGATCGTCGGCAACCACTCGGGCACGGTGGCGCTCGACGCCCTGATGCTGTCGGTGGCGCTCCGCGACCAGCACCCGCAGGAGCGGCAGCTGCGGCTGCTCGGCGCCGACCTGGTCTTCCGGATGCCGGTGCTCAGCGAGCTCGCCCGCAAGTCGGGGGTGACGGTGGCGTGCAACCCGGACGCGGAACGGCTGATGAGCTCCGGTGAGCTGGTCGGTGTCTTCCCGGAGGGGTTCAAGGGCATCGGCAAACGCTTCGCCGACCGCTACAAGCTGCAGCGCTTCGGCCGCGGCGGGTTCGTCTCGGCGGCCCTGCACACCGGCACACCGATTGTCCCGGTCGCGATCGTCGGCGCCGAGGAGATCTATCCGATCCTGGCCGACATCAAGCCGTTGGCCCGGTTGCTCGGTATCCCGTACTTCCCGGTCACGCCGACCTTCCCCTGGCTGGGGCCGCTCGGGCTGGTGCCGCTACCGAGCAAGTGGATGATCCAGTTCTGCCCGCCGATCCCGACCGAGCACCTGACCGAGCTGGCGGACGACCCGATGGTCGTCTTCAACCTCGCCGACCAGGTGCGCGAGACGATCCAGGCCACCCTGCTGGAGTTGCTCGAGCGCCGGCCGGATCCGTTCGGTCCGTAACGACTGCATGTACTGGAGTGGCGTCCGGTACGCCTTTATAGTGACAAGCGAGGGGCGGCCCGGTCATTCCCGGCTCCGCCCCTCGCCATGTCCTCTATGTTCCGGTGCCTGATGCCTGGTCAGCCTTCGCCGAAGAACTCTTCGATCAGCCCGTCGCTGCTGTCGTTCAGGAGATCCTCGTCGGCGCGCGGGTCCACCGGCCCGACCGACTGACTCGGCGTCACGATCGGTGCCTGCGGCACGCCCACCCCGCCCTTCGGCACCGGAGCCGTGCTGCGGCTCGCGTTCGGCGCGACTGTTGGGGCACTGCGCTCCGGCTTCGCCTTGGTCACCTTGGGCTTCGCCGTCGACTTGCCGCTGTGCCCGGACGGGCGCGACGTCGCCGCGCCGCCCGCGTTCGCCGCACAGTCGCGCAGCTTCGGCCCGAGCCGGTCGGTGCCGGCCGGGGTGATCGGCGTGCAGGCCAGTCCGGCCCGCAGGTCGCCGGATCGCTGACGCACCGAGTCCAGCAGGGTGAGCGAGTTCATCGCCCGTTCCCGGTCGACCGAGCCGAGCCGCTCCAGCACCGGCAACAGCGTCTGGCTCTGCCGGTTCGCGAAGTCGTCCACCGCGGCCAGCGGCTTGGTGTCCCGGCGGGCCACGGCCAAGGTGTGCAACAGCTTGACGCCCTTGAGCGTGTCCGCGTCCATGTCGTTCAACACCGCGCCGAATCCGACGCCGCCGTGCACCATCGCGGCCGCCTCGGCCAGCCGGTTCCGGGCGAACGTCAGCGACAACTGGCCGCGCGTCACATCGGATCCGGCCATCGCCAACTGGGCACGTTCGGTCGAGCGCTTGACGCCGTACAGGGCGTCGCCCGGTGATGCGTTCTCGCTTGCCGCGGAGATTCCGGAGACCGCCATCGCGCCGGCGGCGACGCCGATCACGATCGCACCCCGGGCCCGGATCCGCCGGCCGCCGCGTCCGAGCAGCCCGGCCCGGAGACCGGACCGGATCGGGGTGACGGGTGCCGGGGCGACCTCGGTCTCGACGTCGGTACGGCCGATGCCGTCCCGCTCGGCAGTCGCGACAAGCATGGCCCGCAGGCCGGTACGGAACTCGGGGTCCACCCGGGCGGCCGGCCGCGCCGCGGAGAGGCTGCTGCCGATGGAGACCAGCTCGGTGAGCTGCTCCTCGGCCGGCCCGAGGCGCGGTCGTCGGCGGCCGTCGGTGGATTCCTCGAGCAGCTCCGCGAAGCGCTCGGCGCTCCGCCGGTCCAGGAAGTCGAAGTTCACCGCGGGCACCTCCCCTCGCTCGTGACTGTCTCGCCGGCTGCGTCGCCGACGGTCGCGACGAAACCGGGGGTGGCAATGCCAGGCCGGGGTCGCACTCGGACAAACGCACGACACGCGTCCCCGGTTACGGGGCGAACGGGCCGGCATCGGGTATTAAAGATCGACATCTGTGAGCGCCCGATCACCACTGGAACCCTTCGGGCAACAACCGGGCGAGTGCCCGTACGGCCCGGTACTGGAGGGCCTTGATGGCACCCTCGTTCTTGCCCATGGTCTGCGCGGTCTCGGCCACCGAGAAGCCCTGCAGGAAGCGGAGCACGATGCACTCCTGCTGTTCCGGGTTGAGCTGTTTGACCGCGGTCAGCAGAGCCACATTGGTGATGTGATCCACCACCGCCGACTCGGGGCTGCCCTCCGGGCCGCGGTCCTCGCGATCGGCGTCCAGCACGTCGCCGGTGGTCACCTCGAGCCGGTACCGCCCGGACTTGAAGTGGTCGGCGACCAGGTTGCGGGCGATGGTCACCAGCCAGGCGCCGAGGTCCCGGCCCTGCCAGGTGAAGCTGCCGATGCGCTTGAGGGCGCGCAGGAAGGTGTCCGAGGTCAGATCCTCGGCGAGCTGGCGGTTGCCGACCCGGAAGTAGACGAACCGGAACACGGTGTCGACATACCGGTCGTAGATCAGCCCGAACGCCTCGGACTCGCCGGCTTGGGCACGTTCGACCAACCCCCATACCTCGGCGGCCGCGTCGGACGGGTCCGGGCGCGCCGGATACTTCGGCGGTTCGGCCTCGCTCGGCGGCCCGGTGGTGCTCTGTGCCGGGACGACGACGGTGACTTCACCGGCGACCGGACCGGGGGTCTCCGGCAGGTTGCCGCGCTGCCCAGCGGTCGGCTGGGCGGGCATCGACGGCCGGCCCGGCACGGCGACCCGGCCCCCACCGGGCAGCGGTTTGGCGTTGCCGGTGGGCACGCCCCGATGGCCGGGTGACTCGTTGAGGTGAGGGCGGTTGCGGGTCGTCCGTTTCGGGCTTTCGCCCCGGATCGTGTTCGCAATCATGCCGCCGACAGACTTGTGCAGGGCAGTCAGACCATCCTTAGAGAGGGCGAGCCTGGCCGCGAAGGCATCGCGGGAAGACGGATCACCGGCGTACGCATGAGTCACTGCGCCTCCTCAGCCAGGCGCGCCTGGTTTGGCAGCTGACCCTGTTCGCCAGACGAAGCTGGCAAGTACATCCGTGCTTTTTGTGGCACAGCGGCCTCCTCGGGATGAGGGGTGATTACTCATAGCAAAAGGGGCGGGCCGGTCCGCGCTGGACCGGCTCACCCAGGGCTGCGGAGTCCGTTTCTTGACGCGAAGTATCAATGACGGCAAACACGCGGAGTCGCACACCGTGTGCGCTGCGCGAAATCTGTACGAAGTGTCGCAGACACCGCACAAGGAACGTCTGCCACGATGATGGACACCCTCCAGAACTCGACGGACTGGCTGTGTGGCGTCCCCATCGAGGGACGGGCTGTGCCAGACTCGGATCTCGTGGATGAACCGGCCCGAGATCTGGTCGCGGCGGCCGCGGCCCGACGGCCCGACGGCCTCGCGTTGATCACCGCCGAAACCGCTCTGACCTGGGCAGACGTCGAGTCCCAGGTGACGGTGGCAGCGCGTTGCCTGGCTGCGCTCACCGCGCCGGGCGACCGGGTCGCGATCGTGCTCGGCAACTCCGTCGACTTCGCGGTCACCTATTTCGGAATCCTCCGCGCGGGTCGCGTCGCGGTGCCCCTCAACCCGGGCTACACGGCCGACGAGGTGGCCTACCCGATCACCGATTCGGCCGCCGCACTGGTCGTCGCGGCCGAGCAGGTTCCGGTGGGGCCCCGCTGCGTACCCCCGCGGTTTGCTCCGGCCGATGCCGTCGGTGACCTGCCGCAAGTCGCGGCGAGCGATCTCGCGGTGCTGCTCTACACATCCGGCACCAGCGGGCGGCCGAAGGGCGCGATGCTCACCCACGCCGCGCTGGCGGCGAACCACGATCAGCTGGACGCGATCGATCCGCCGGTGGTCGGCCCGGACGACGTCGTCCTGCTCGCCATGCCGCTGTTCCACGCCTACGGGCTGAACACCGGGCTGGGCACCGTCGCCCACCACGCCGCGACCGGCGTCCTGATCGACCGGTTCGACCCGGCGGCCTCGCTGGAGCTGATCGCCGAACGCCGGGTGACCGTCACGATCGGCGTGCCCGGGATGTACTCGGCATGGGCCCGGCAACCCGCCGCCCGCACGGCGCTGAGCAGCCTGCGGACAGCGGTGTGCGGTGCGGCACCGCTCGCACCGGCCGCCGCGGCCGGCTTCGCCGCGGCCACCGGCAAGAACATCCTGGTCGGGTACGGGCTGACCGAGGCGGCCCCGGTGCTCACCACCATCGCGGTCAGCGACCGGGCCAAGGCCGGCTCGATCGGCCGGCCGCTGCCGGGCGTCTCGCTGCTGCTCCGCTCGCCCGCCGGGGCCGTGCTCTGGCAGGACGGCACCGCGTCGCCCGAGGAGGACCTCGCCGACCTCGATCTGAGCGTGGAGGACTCGGCCGGCACCGACCCCGGCGAGATCGTGGTGCGCGGGGCGAACCTGTTCGCCGGCTACTGGCCGGACGGCCGGGACGGCCCTGATCGGGACGGCTGGTGGGCGACCGGCGACGTGGCGTACGCGGACGGCGACGGCGATCTCCGGCTGGTGGACCGGATCGGCGAGCTGATCCTGATGAACGGCTTCAACGTCTACCCGGCCGAGATCGAGCGGGTGCTCGGCGCCCACCCGGGCGTGGCCGAGGCTGCGGTGATCGGGGTGTCCCATCCGGAGACCGGGCAGCGCCCGCACGCCTTCGTGGTCGCCGCCGTCGACCCGGCACCCACCGCGGCCGAGCTGCAGGTGTTCTGCGCCGCCCAGCTGGCCCGGTTCAAGCTGCCCACGGTCGAGCTGGTGAGTGAGCTTCCGCACTCCGCGACGGGCAAGGTTCGTAAGCGAGAATTGCCGGCATGACGACGACCGGCCCGGCGCGGGTGACCCTGATCAGTCGGGACGGCTGTCATCTCTGCGCGGACGCCGAGGCGGTGCTCGACCGGATCCTGCCCGGTCAGTGGGCCCGGGTGGACGTGGACTCGTCGATCGAGCTGGAGCGGGACTACGGGGACCGGGTGCCGGTGGTGCTGCTGGACGGCGCGGAGCACGGCTACTGGCGCGTCGAGGAGGCCCGGCTGTTGCGGGATTTGGGGCGACAACCGGGGGAGCCCCGACTGTAGGTTGTCTGCCGTGACGCGTACGCATCTTGTCTGGGACTGGAACGGTACCCTCCTCGACGACCTCAGCCTGGTGGTCTCGTCCACCAATTCCGCGTTCACCGCGATCGGTGGCCGGCTGGTCGACGCCGACGAGCACCGCAGCCGGTTCCGCCGGCCGGTCGCCGAGTTCTATGCCGAGATCCTGGAGCGGGCGGTGGATGAAGAGGAGTTCGGCCGACTCGACCGGATCTTCCACGACGCGTACCGGATGGGCCTCACCAGCATGACGCTGGCGGCTGACGCGACCGCGGCGATCACCTCGTGGCCGGGCACCCAGTCGCTGCTTTCCATGTGGTTCCACGATGAGCTGGTGCCGGCCGTCGAGACGTACGGGCTGGCGGGGGTTTTCACCCGGGTGGACGGACTTCGTACCGAAGTGGGTGGGCACCTGAAGGCGGGTCACCTGGCCGAGCACCTGAACGGGCTGGGGTTGAGCGGCGAGCAGGTGGTGCTGATCGGCGATTCGCTGGACGACGCCGCCGCAGCCGACTCGGTGGGCGGCAAAGCGGTGCTCTACACCGGCGGCTTTACCGATCCGGTCCGGCTGCGCGCCTCGGGCTGGCCGGTGGCCGACACTCTGGTCGACGCGGTGGCCCTCGCCCGTAGTCTGTGAGTGGTTGGAAGGCGCTGTTCAGGGCATACTTCGAGGGACGGTTCGTTAGCACGGGGAGTGGCGTTTTGTCCATTCGCCTTACCAAGATCGCGATTTGTGCACGCCTTCACAAGCGCCTACTGTGTGACGACGAAGAGCCCCGCTACCACAGCCGGTTCAGCCAGGCGCGCGAGGGCTCATGCAGGGTTCACCACCTCGTCGGCACGGAGTCAGATGAGTCAGCAGCGTCATGGAAGCACGCCCGGCAGGGCGGCGGGAAAAGGGGCCACCTCGGTCCCCGCTTTCCCGGACCTGCCGGAAGCGACGATCGCACGGCTGCCGGAATATCTCAGGGCACTGCACAACCTCGGTGAGACCGGTGCGGACACCGTTTCCAGCGAGGGCTTGGCCGCAGCCGCCGGAGTGAACTCCGCCAAGCTGCGCAAGGACCTCTCACACCTCGGGTCGTACGGGACGCGGGGCGTCGGCTACGACATCGCCCTGCTCATCGAGCAGATCGAGTACGTTCTCGGCCTCGACCAGCGGCGCGCCGTGTGCCTGGTCGGTGTCGGTAACCTCGGGCACGCGCTCGCCGGTTACGACGGGTTCGCCAGCCGCGGCTTCAAGATCGTCGCGCTCTTCGACGCCGACGAGTCCAAGGTCGGCGAGGTGATCCACGGCCTCGGGGTGCGCCACATCTCCGACCTCGGCCGGGTCGCCGTCGAAGAGAAGATCGCGATCGGCGTGATCGCCACCCCGGCCGGCGCCGCCCA
>DASWMR010000138.1:0-5912 GCA_036399635.1 Actinoplanes sp.
CCAGCGAAGGCGCCGACGCAAGGCCCGCCTAGAGGCCGCCTAGAGCAGCCGTGCGGCCGCCCCCGAGGTGGTGCGTATTGGTGAGCAGAGCAGGACAGCTACGACTTGAGTGATGCCTTAGCCGCAACCCAAGTCGCAGTGCCCGTCGACTTCATGGGGCGCAGTGCCCGCCGAGCGGAGCGAGGCCATTAAGCAAGAGCCTCACCCAACTTATCCATCAGGTCTTCGGTGCCCGCGCGGCGCTGCGCCGGGTTGTCCAGGCCGTCCAGGTAGACACCCTGCTCGGTGACGATGAGGTCGGTGCCGCCGCCGGCCGGGCGGACCTCGATGGTGGCCACCGAGATCGAGATGCGGGCGCCGTTGAGGCTCATTTCGTACGTGTAGACGATGCGCTCGTCCGGCACGATGTCGGTGTAGGTGACGAAGAAGCCGAACCGGGTGCCGTCCGGGAAGACCGACACCTGGCTCTCCCGGCCGCCCTCCCGGAAGTCGAACGTCTCGTCTTCGACCTTCATCTCCTCGGGGCCGCGGAACCACTGGGCCTTGGCCTGGGGGTCGGCGAAGGCCCGGAACACCCGGGCCGGGGCGACGTCGTAGTGGCGCTCGATCTGGAACGTGTCGTGCACAGCGGAGCGGGTGGTCATGATGGTTCCCCTTCGGTGAGGTAGGTCTCGAGGCGGTCGAGGCGGCGCACCCATCCGGCCCGGCGGTCGGCGATCCACTGCTCGGCGGCCTGCAACGCGGCGGGCTGGAGATGACACGTACGGACCCGGCCGCTCTTCCGCGATCGGACCAGCCCGCTCTCCTCCAGCACCCGCAGGTGTTGCAACACCGCCGGCAGCGACATCGTCAGTGGCGCAGCCAGCTCCTTGACGGTGGCCGGGCCGCGGCTGAGCCGGTCGACCATGGTGCGGCGGCTGCCGTCGGCGAGTGCCCCGTACATCAGGTCGAGGTGCTTCAGGTCGAGGTGCTGCAGGTCGAGCGGGGGCGGATGGTTAAGCACATGCTTAAGTATTCGGATCGGCGCACGGCTGTCAAGTCCGGAATGTGGCCCGGGCGAGCGCGGCCACCGCGGTAGGAGTAGGTTCGATTGCTCCCCCAACCGCGAGCACGCAGCGCGAACGCGTGCACCGGGGCGCTGGAAAGTGAGATTCACCCACCTTGAGCGACGCCACCGTCCTGCAGCAGGAGATCGCGGTCGAGCAGCAGCACGTGAACCGGGTCTACACCCGGCTCGCCGAGCTGCGTCGAGACGCCTCGCGGGCCGAAAAGGAGGGCTACCAGCATGCCGGCGTCGGCACGTTCGGAGCCCTCGTCGAGCGGGACGCGATGGTCTTCCACGCGGCCCGCCGCCGGCACGCCCTGGACACCGAACATGAAGGGCTGGTCTTCGGCCGCCTCGACCTGAACACCGGCGCCACCCACTACGTCGGCCGGATGGGCATCCGCGACGACACCTCGCAGCCGCTGGTGGTCGACTGGCGGGCGCCCGCCGCCGCGGCGTTCTACCGGGCCACCCCCGCCGACCCGCTCGGTGTCGTCCGCCGCCGGATGATCCAGTCGACCCGGGAGAGGGTCACCGGCATCGAGGACGACCTGCTCGACCCGGAGGCGGCCCCCGACGACATGCGGGTGGTGGGCGACGGCGCCCTGCTGGCCAGCCTCTCCAAGGCGACCGGTCACGGGATGCGCGACATCGTGGCGACCATCCAGCGCGAGCAGGACGACGCGATCCGCTCGCTGGCCTCCGGCGTGACGATCGTGACCGGTGGGCCGGGCACCGGCAAGACCGCCGTGGCGCTGCACCGCGCGGCGTACCTGCTCTATGCCGACCGCAACCGGTTCGCCGGGGGCGGCATTTTGGTGGTGGGCCCGTCCGGGGTGTTCGTCGACTACATCGCGACCGTGCTGCCGTCGCTCGGCGAGGACACCGCGACGCTGCGCTCGCTCGGCACCCTGGTGGTGGGCTACGACGCGAGCCGGGTGGACTCCTCGGAGATCGCCGCGATCAAGGGCTCGCTGCGGATGCGCCGGGTGCTGGAGAGGGCGTCGCACGACGCGGTGCCGGGCGGCCCGACCGAGCTGCGGCTGCTCTATCGCGGCACACTGCTGCGGCTGGCGGCGCCCGACTTGGAGAAGATCCGCCGCTCGGCCCTGCCCCGCGGCGCGCGGCGCAACGAGATCCGCGGCCACGGCTTCGACCGGGTTTTCGACGCGCTCTGGCAGCAGGCGCGGCAGCAGAAGGTCCGGGGGCTGCCGGCGAAGCCGGACTTCGAGGCCGAGCTGGCCGATCGCACCGACTTCCGGGAGTTCCTCAAGGCCTGGTGGCCCCGGTTCACCCCGATGCGGGTGTTGCGCTGGCTGGCCGATCCGGCACGGCTGCGGGCGTACGGCAACGGGCTGCTCTCCCGCGAGGAGATCGCGCTGCTGCAGGGCTCCTTCGACGACCTGGCCGAGCGGGGCCCGACGATCGCCGACGTGGCGCTGCTCGATGAGCTCGACGAGCTGATGGGTCGGCCACGACGGCCGGCCAAGAAGATCAAAAACCCGTTCCATGTACGCGACGGGATCCAGGAACTGAGCACCGCGGCTGACCGCCAGTCGGCCGCCCGCGCCCAGCAGACCCAGCGCGAGGAGGACTACCGGGAGTACGCGCACGTGGTGGTCGACGAGTCGCAGGACGTCTCGCCGATGCAGTGGCGGATGATCGGCCGCCGCGGGCAGTACGCGTCCTGGACGATCGTCGGCGACCCGGCACAGACCGCCTGGTCCGGCGATCCGGAGGAACTCGACCGGGCCCGCGACCGCGCGCTCGGGTCGCGCAAGCGGAACAGCTACGCCCTCACCACCAACTACCGCAACTCGTCGGAGATCTTCGCGGTGGCCGCCTCGGTGATCCGGACGATCATGCCGGACCTGCCGTTGCCGTCCGCCGTGCGCAGCACCGGTGTGGAACCGGTCGACGCGGTCGTCGACGCGGCCGCGCTGCCCGGCCTGGTGCGCGAACTGACCGAGAAGCAACTGGCCGACGTCGACGGCACGATCGGCGTGATCACGCCGGTGCCGCGGCGGGAGGAGATGGCCGGCTGGGTGGCCGGGCTCCCGCCGCGGGTCCAGGTGGTCACCGCGCTGGAGGCCAAGGGCATGGAGTACGACGCGGTGGTGCTGGTCGAGCCCGGGTCACTGACCAAGGACCCGGCCGGCATCCGCACCCTCTACGTCGCGCTGTCCCGGGCCACCCAGCGCCTGACCACCGTCGGCACCGACGCCGCATGGCGCCCCGCTTAGGGCCTTTGGATACAGCGCTAGGGAATGGCCACCCGCACCGCGGTGTACGGCGTGGTCGGGGTGGGCGTGGTGGTGAAGCGGGCGTTCGGCAGGTAGAAGCTCCGGCCGTACTCCGCGATCGTGGTCGGCACGTCGAAGTTCGGAGCCGCGGTGCGGGAGACCACCGTGCCGCGGCTGCCGTCCCGGCTCAGCTGGATCTTGGCGATCTGGTTGAGCCGGTTCTGCACCACGTAGAGCGTGCGGCCCCGCAGCCACAGCCCGTCGCCGTTCGCGACCGACTCGCCGCCGAGGTCGATCTCGGTGGTCCGGCCGTCGTAGGTGGCCCGGAACAACTTGCCGGTGTTCGACTGCACGACGATCAGAGCGCGCCCGTCCGGCGTCTCGGCGATGCCGTTGGCATTGTTCCCGGTGGTGTACTTGAGGTCGCCGGTGATCGGTACCCGGACGGCCTCGGCCGGCAGACCGCCGTGCTTGCCGAGCGGCAGCTTGAAGAGCACCGGGTTGGCCGAGTCGGTGTACCAGGCCGAGCGCCCGGTGAGCACCACGTCGTTGATGAACGCGGTGCCGGTCTGCAGCTGGTAGGACCTCAGTACCTTGCCACTGTGCACATCGATCACCCGGGCGTCGCCACCGCTGCCGCCGGCGACGAAGAGCCGGCCCGCGTGATCGAGCTTGAGGCCCAGCGACGGGGTGCCGGGCCCCTGGCTGAGCACCCGGCCGCGGCCGGTGCGCAGGCTGACCCGGTAGATGTCGCCGTCGACGCGGGACCCGAAGTAGGCGTACGGCGCCCGGCCGATGGCGATGCCCTCCGGCTGGAAACCGTCCGGCAGGGCAAGCACCGAGGGCGCCCGGCCGGGGGAATGTGCGGCGGCCGGCGCCGCACCGACGGTCACCGCGAGGACCGTGGAGATGACAATCGCGAGGGTACGTCTGGACACGGAGAATTCCTTCCCAGGCGGAACATGGCTGTCATGAGATGCATACCCCCCGGGCGCCGGAAGAGTTCAGCTTGCATACATAGCGATGTACGCATACATTGACCGGGGCGCCGGCCGCCGACGGAAGGTTGACGACATGGGAGCCGGGCACGACCACGGCGCGCAGGCCATGCATGCCGGCGCGCGCCACCGCTCGCGGCTGTGGTGGGCGGCCGGGCTGCTCGCCGCGTTCATGCTTGTCGAAACCGTCGCCGCGATCCTGACCGGGTCGCTGGCCCTGCTGTCCGACGCCGGTCACATGTTCACCGACGTTCTCGGCATCGCCATGGCGCTCGCCGCGATCACCGCAGCCGGCCGGGCGGCGACCGATTCGCACCGCACCTTCGGGCTCTACCGGCTGGAGGTGCTCGCCGCCCTGGCGAACGCGACGCTGCTCACCGGCGTTGCGATCGTCGTCGTGGTGCAGGCGGTCCGCCGGTTCACCGACCCGCCCGACGTGCCGGCCGGCTGGATGCTGGTCGTGGCGGTCGGCGGCCTGGCGGTCAACCTGGTCGCCTTCGGGCTGCTGCGCACCGGCGCCAAGGAGAGCATCAACATCCGCGGCGCCTACCTTGAAGTGGTCGGCGACCTGCTCGGCTCGGCCGGCGTCATCGTCGCCGCCGGGATCATCGGGCTGACCGGCTGGTTGTACGCGGATCCGATCGTCGCCGTCGTCGTGGCCCTGATGATCTTGCCGCGCACCGTCGCGCTGGGCCGCTCGGCGGTGCGGATCCTGGTGCAGGCCGCGCCCGAGCACGTCGACATCACCGCGGTGCGCGCCCGGCTGGCCGCCGTCCCAGGCGTCTGCGACGTGCACGACCTGCACGTCTGGACGCTGACCTCGGGCATGGACGTGGCCTCGGCGCACCTCCGCTTGGAGCCCGCGGCCGAGCTGGGTGCGGTGCTGACCACGGCCCGCGAGGCGCTGCACGACGACTTCGACATCGATCACGCCACGCTCCAGGTGGAACCGGTCAGCGCCGGCGGATGCGCTCCGGCCGGCTGGTGACCCCTCGGGTATGGCGCACGTCACAGCTTCGGTGCATTCTGATCACAGGGGTCACCCAGTGCGCCGACTCCCATCCCGAGGGCGGGCACCGTCTCTACGCTGAGTTGCCATGAAGACACGGAGGGAAACCATGTCCACGACCGCGCCCGTCATCCACCACCCGAGAGTCGCCTGGGACGGCGCCCGGGCTCTCGTGTCCGCGGCGGGCAGCCCGAACTCCGACCGCTTCGCCGCTCGGGTCCTGAGTCGGCTGGGCAGCGAGGCGTACGGCCAGTTCGCCGACACCCGGCAGCGGCTGCTCACCGCGCTGGTGGAGACCGGCGGCGACCGGTACGCGAGCGACGTCGAGGCCGGCAAGTGGCGGGTCCGACTGGAGGACCGGCTGCGGGCCGACCCGGAGCTGGCCGAAGCGATCCTCGCCCTGACCGCCGAGGCGCACGAAATCTGATCCGCCGAAAGCCGCTGGACGCGTTTGCGGGAAGCCGCACCGACCCGACAGTCAAAAGCCACAATGTCGTATATGGGCGTCGCAAGGGTCATGGTCTTCGCACCGGCACCGCAACTCACCGTGACGATTGAGCAGCAGCACGAGGATCCCGAACTGCACGTGCACCCCGGCGGGCAGGGCATCTGGCAGA
>DASWMR010000139.1:0-2866 GCA_036399635.1 Actinoplanes sp.
GCCATCGCGATCACCTACCAGTCGCTGCTCGACCCCAACTTCGGTATCGGTACCGGTCTGGGCCTGGACTTCCTGAACCAGGACTGGCTCGGCAGCTCGACACTCGCCATCGGCGTTCTGGTCTTCGTGGTGTCCTGGCAGTTCATCCCGTTCCACTCGCTGATCTACCAGGGCGGCGTCCGGCAGATCCCCACCGCGATGTACGAGGCCGCCCAGATCGACGGTGCCGGCCGGGTCAGGCAGTTCTTCAGCATCACGCTGCCCCAGCTCAAGTACACGATCGTCACTTCGTCGACGCTGATGGTGGTCGGGTCCCTGACGTTCTTCGACCTGATCTACGTCCTCACCGCCGGTGGGCCCGGCGACGCCACCCGGGTCCTGGCGCTGGAGATGTACCAGACCGGCTTCCAGGCCAACCTGATGGGCCCGGCGAGCGCGATCGCGGTCGTGCTCGTCCTGGTCGGTCTGGCAATCGCCCAACTGCTGCGGCGGCTCGGCGGCCAGGGCGACGAGAGCCAGTTGGAAGGTGCCTGACGTGGCGGCCATCGCACAAACCCCCTCGCGGCGTGTCTCGTCGGCCGGCCGGCTGCTGCGGCTGAACTGGTTCGGCGGCGCGTTCGGCTGGCTCTGGCTGCTCATCGTGATGCTGCCGATCTACTGGATCGTCATCACCAGCTTCAAGAACCAGGACAGCTACTTCACCACCAACAGCTTCAAGCCGCCGACCGCGCCGACCTTCGAGAACTACCGGCTGGTCGTCGAGAGCGACTTCCTCCGGTACTTCGCCAACAGCGTGATCGTCTCGGTCGGCGCGGTGGTCCCGGCGGTGGCGATCTCGTTCATGGCGGCGTTCGCGATCGTCCGCGGCGTCGGCAGCAAGTGGCTCAAGACGATCAACTCGCTGTTCCTGCTCGGGCTGGCCATCCCGCTCCAAGCCGTGATCATCCCGGTCTACCTGATCATCATCCGGCTCCAGTTGTACGACACGCTGCTCGCGATCATCCTGCCCTCGATCGCGTTCGCCATCCCGCTGTCCGTCCTGGTGCTCAGCAACTTCATCCGGGACGTGCCGCGCGAGCTGTTCGAGTCGATGCGGATGGACGGTGCCTCCGAGTGGGGGACCCTGTGGCGGCTGGCTCTCCCGCTGACCCGCCCGGCCCTGGTCACCGTGACGATCTACAACTTCCTCGGCATCTGGAACGGCTTCCTGCTGCCGCTGATCCTCACCCAGAGCCCCGACCAGCGCACGATGCCGCTCGCCCTCTGGAGCTTCCAGAGCCAGTTCGGCGTCAACGTGCCGGCCATCGCCGCGTCGATCACGCTCACCACGATCCCGATCATTCTGATGTACGCGATCGGGCGGCGCCAGCTACTGAGCGGGTTGACGGCCGGCTTCGGCAAGTGAGGCCGTGCTCTCCCGGACGACCAGCTCGGTGGCCAGCTCGACCTTGGGTGTCTCGATGAGCTCGCCGCGCGACAACCGCAGGACGGTGCGCGCGGCGAGCCCGCCCATGTCGGCGAGCGGCTGACGCACGGTGGTCAACGGCGGCGACGACCAGCGCGCCTCGGGCAGGTCGTCGAAGCCGACAACGCTCAGGTCGTTCGGCACCCGGATCCCGCGCAGCCGGGCGGCCTCGTAGGCGCCGAGCGCCATCTGGTCGCTGCACGCGAAGATCGCGGTCGGCCGGTCCGGGAGCTCCAGCAGCCGCTGCGCCGCGGTGAAGCCCGATTCGTGGTTGAACTCGCCCGGCTCGATCAGGCGGCGGTCGACCCGCAGCCCGGCCTCCTCCAGCGCGGCCCGGTAACCGTCCAGCCGGGCGCGGCTGCACAACAGGTTCCGCGGCCCCTCGATCAGGCCGATCCGCCGATGGCCCAGGCCGATCAGGTGCTCGGTGGCGCGCCGGCCGCCGGACCAGTTGGTGGCACCGATCGTCGGCACGTCCGCGGCGATGCCGCCGGCCGGGTCGATGATCACCATCGGCACGTTGAGCCGGTGCAACTCGGCGCTGACCGGGCCGGCCCCGTCCGAGATCACCAGGATCACCCCGTCCGACTGGCGGGCGCGCAGGTTCTGCAGCCACTGCCGGGTGGACGAGGTGCGCTGGTGCACGGCGGAGATGACCGTGCCGACGCCGGCGGCGTGGGTCACGTCCTCGACGCCGCGGATCAGCGCCAGCGACCACGGGCTGTCCAGATCGTGGAAGACCAGGTCGATCAGGCCGGCGCGCAGGGGCTGCCGAGAGTTACGCGGGCGGTAGTCGTGCTCTCGGAGCAGGTGCTCGATCCGGTCGCGGGTCTCGGGCGAGACATCGGTGCGCCCGTTCAGCACTCGCGACACCGTCGGCACGGACACCCCGGCCGCCTCCGCGATGGTCGCGATCGTCACCCGTCGTCCGCCCACGGCCATCACTATGCCTCATTCCCCGGGCCCGCCGCCGAAACTTTCGACCCCTGGGCTGGGGCAGTATTGCACATTTCGTCGCCGGTCGGGGCGGGCGCGCGGTGGGCTGTCCGCCAAGCCTGCCCAGGTTTTGTGACCGTACGTTCCAAGCATTGTACGGGCCCTGGTTGTTACGTAATCTCGCGACCATGATTCGTATCGCTCACTGGATCGGCGGCGCCGAGCACGCCGGCACCTCCGGCCGCGTCGGCCCCGTCTTCAATCCGGCCACCGGCGAGCAGGTCGCGGAGGTCGATCTCGCCTCGGCCGCCGAGGTCGGCGCCGCCGTGGCGACCGCGGAGCGGGCCGCACGGTCCTGGCGCTCGGCCTCGCTGTCCCGGCGGTCCGCGGTGCTCTTCAAGTTCCGCGAGCTGCTGAACGACCGCAAGGACGAAGTCGCGGCGCTCCTCACCGCCGAGCACGGCA
>DASWMR010000140.1:0-15744 GCA_036399635.1 Actinoplanes sp.
CATGTTAGTACGCATGTGCCATTTCTACCCGCCCAGCCGCGGGAAGACGGGCCGCGGTCTAGCGACCGACCCTCCGGTGCCGAGCTGGGCCGACAGTCGGGCGGCTCCGGCCGGCAGGAAGGGTGCCAGCTCGTGGGCCAGGCTCCGGCAGGTCGCGACCAGGATGGCGAGCACGGCGTCGAGCCGTTGCCCGTCGCCGGTCAGTTCCCAGGGTCGTTCCGCCTCGATGAAGCGGTTGGCCTCGGCGACCGTCGCCCAGATCGCCTCGGTGGCCGCCCGGAAGTCGAACGCCGCGAGCGCCTGGTCGATGGCGGTCGGCAGGTCTTCGGTCGGCGGGTCTTTGGCCGGCACCTTCGACACGATCCCGGCGCGGTACCTCCACACCAGCGAAACAGTGCGGTTGACGAGGTTGCCGACCCCGTTCGCGAGGTCCTGGTGATAGCGGGTGAGCAGCCGCTGTTCGGTGAAGTCGGTGTCGCCAAGCGGGGCCACGTCGCGCAGCAGCCACCAGCGCAGCGCGTCGGTACCGAAGCGCGCGACCAGGTCGTGCGGGTCGACCGCGTTGCCGGCGCTCTTGGCAATTTTGGCGCCGTCAACGGTGAGGTACTCGTGCACGAGGATCGCGGTGGGCAGCGGTTGGCCGGCGGCGATCAGCAGGGCCAGCCAGTACACGGCGTGGAAGCGCACGATGCCCTTGCCGATCACGTGCACCCGCTCCACCGCGTCGAGCCACCATTTCTCGTACGCGGTCTGGTCGCTCCCGTAGCCCAGGGCAGTGATGTAGTTGGCGAGCGCGTCCCACCAGACGTAGACGACCTGGTCGGGATCGTCCGGGACGGTGACGCCCCAGCCCGCGGCACGGGAGGCGGGGCGGGAGACGCTGATGTCGCGCAGCCCGCCGCGCACGAAGGCCAGCACCTCGTTGCGTTTGGCCGCCGGCTCGATGCGTACCCGGCCGGATTCCAGGGCGGCCAGCACCGCCGGCGCGTACCGGGAGAGCCGGAAGAACCAGTTCGACTCGGTCACCGTCTGCGGCGCGACGCCGTGCTCGGGGCAGAGCCCGGCGGGTAGGTCGGCCGGGTCGTAGAACTGCTCGCAACCCGGGCAGTACCGGCCGTCGTAGCTGCGGCGGTAGAAGTCGCCCCGGGCCGCGCACTGCTGCCACAGCCGGGTCACACCGGGCGCATGACGGGGGTCGCTGCTGGTGCGGATGAAGTCGTCGATCGACAGATCCAGTGCCCCGGCGAGGGCCGCGAACCGGTCCGCGTTCGCCGACACGAAGGCGGCGACCTCGACACCTGCCTCGGCGGCCGCGGTCACGTTCTTCAGGGCGTTCTCGTCGGTACCGGTCAGGAACCGCACCGGCTGGCCGCGAAGGCGTCGATGCCGGGCGAGCGCGTCCGCCTGGACGAACTCGAGCGCGTGGCCCAGGTGGGGCGCGGCATTCACGTACGGGATCGCGGTGGTGATGTAGTAGCTCATGACAGCTCCGATCTGCTCCGCGGGGTTTGCGGGGCAGACCGATTCCGACCAGCCCCGGGGACGCGGGGGCTGGTGGCGGTCTTTAGCGCACGCCGACAGGCCCCGGTGCGGGGCTCGTCATGTAAAGGGTGTGCGCTGTGTGACCGAAGTGCGTCGGCATGAGCTGGAGGATGCCAGAAGCTAGTGGGCTTCGCATCTCCCTTTTTAACGTATAGCGGACCGGGGGCCTTGCGGCAAGACCCCGGTCGGGGCGGAGAATCCCGGAATGCGCGTTTTTGACCTGCCCGAACGTCTCTCTGCCAAGGCTGATCCACACCTGATCGCCCGCGACGAGCTGCACTTCGCGGCCATCGCGGAGACCATCGAGCAGTTGGCCGCCGAACTGTCCGAGCGTCTCGACGTCGTGCGCCGGGCACCCGGCGGCGGTGGGCAACAGGCGATGGACCGGGACATGGAGATCCACCGGTTGACCGCCCGGCTGCGCGCGTTGCGCCGCTTCGGCCTGGACCTCTGCCTCGGGCACATCGTCGGCGCCGACGATGCCGAGCCCGTCTACATCGGGCGGCTGGGCCTGACCGACAGCGACGGTCGCCGGCTGCTGCTTGACTGGCGGTCACCCGCGGCCGAGCCGTTCTTCGGCGCGACCCACGCCAACCCGATGGGCCTGGCCAGCCGCCGCCGGTACCGCTGGACCCGCGCTCTGATCACCGACTACTGGGACGAGGTGTTCACCGCGGACG
Organism: Actinoplanes sp.; assembly: GCA_036399635.1. Taxonomy (GTDB): domain Bacteria; phylum Actinomycetota; class Actinomycetes; order Mycobacteriales; family Micromonosporaceae; genus Actinoplanes. The sequence goes on from DASWMR010000140.1 coordinate 2,223, forward strand.
GGTTCACCGGACACGCCGCCGCACTCGACGACCAGTCCGCCTTCATCGCCAGCCTGGGCAGCAACCGGTCGGCCCGGATGCGGGACGTGCTCGGCACCATCCAGGCCGACCAGGACGCCATCATCCGCGCCGGCTCCGCGGGCGCCCTGGTCGTCGACGGCGGCCCGGGCACCGGGAAGACCGTGGTGGCGCTGCACCGCACCGCGTACCTGCTCTATTCCGACCCGCGGCTCGGTCACCGGGGCGGCGGGGTGCTGTTCGTCGGCCCGCACCAGCCCTACCTGGCTTATGTGGCGGACGTCCTGCCCAGCCTCGGCGAGGAAGGCGTGCTGACCTGCACGGTGCGCGACCTGGTGGCCGAGGGAGCCGCCGCGACGGCCGAGACCGATCCGGAGGTGGCCCGCCTGAAGTCGGCCGCGAGTCTGGTGTCGGCGATCGAGGCGGCGGTCCGCTTCTACGAGGAGCCGCCCGACAAACCGTTGACGATCTCGATCGAGGGGGCCGACCTGCGGCTGAGCGTCGACGACTGGGCCGAGGCGTTCCAGGCGGCGGAGGCCGGGATCCCGCACAACGAGGCGCGCGGCCTGATCTTCCAGGAGTTGCTCACCATCCTGCTCGACAAGTACGCCGGCGACGACTCGCCGGATCTGGTGCGCAAGGCGCTGCTGCGCAACCGCGAGCTGCTGACGGCGTTCAACCGCGCGTGGCCGCTGCTGGAGGCGGCCGAGCTCGTCGCGGACCTCTGGTCGGTGCCTGCCTACCTGCGCAGGTGCGCGCCCTGGCTCACCGTCGCGGAGCTGCGCAAGCTGCAGCGCTCGGATGGCCAGGCCTGGACGGTTGCCGACCTGCCGCTGCTGGACGCGGCCCGGCAGCGGCTCGGCGACCCGGAGGCGTACCGCCGGGAACGCCGGCACCAGGCCGCGCTCGCCGCCGAACGGGAACGCATGGCCAAGGTCGTCGACGAGCTGCTGGTGGCCGAGGACAGTGCGGAACCGATGCTGAACCTGCGACGCGACGTGCAGGCCGCCGTGGTCGACGAGACCGCGGCGCCCGGCACCGACCTGGACCGGCTCGCCGGCCCGTTCGCGCACATCGTGGTGGACGAGGCGCAGGAACTGACCGACGCGGAGTGGCAGATGTTGCTGCTGCGCTGCCCGTCCCGCAGCTTCACGATCGTCGGCGACCGTGCGCAGGCCCGGCACGGCTTCACCGAGTCGTGGCCGGAACGGCTCGAGCGGGTCGGCCTGGAAAAGGTGACCATGGCCGCCCTCACCATCAACTACCGCACGCCGGAGGAGGTCATGGCGGAAGCCGAGCCGGTGATCCGGGCCGTGCTTCCGGACGCCAACGTGCCGACTTCGATTCGCGGTGGCGGCCTGCCCGTCGTACACGGCCCGGTGTCTGATCTGCAGCTGATCTTGGACGCCTGGCTCCGGGCGCACGACGACGGGATCGCCTGTGTCATCGGCCATCCGGAGTTCCGGGCGACGGCACGCGTGCGGTCGCTGACCCCGGAGCTGTCGAAGGGGCTCGAGTTCGACCTGGTGGTGCTCGTCGACCCGGCGGCGTTCGGCGAGGGCATCGAGGGCGCGGTGGACCGCTACGTCGCGATGACCCGGGCAACCCAACAGCTGGTCATCCTGTCGTCGACGTGACCGCGTCGGGCTCGGTGGGGGCGGCGGCGCGCGGCTTGGGACGCAGCACCGCGACGGCGACGATTGCGGCCGCGATGCCGCCCGCCACGCCGATCAACGCGGTGGACGAAATCGCGTCGACGAAGGCGTCCCTCGCCAGCTGGGCGAGTGGGGCGTCGCCGGTGGCCGTGGCGATCCCCAGCGCGTCGCCGATCGAGTCGCGCGCCGCCGCAGGCACGTCCTCCGGCATCGCCGCGCGATAGGTGGTGGTCAGCACGCTGCCGAGCACCGCGACGCTCAGTGCCGTCCCCACCTGCTGCACGGTGTCGTTCACCGCCGAGCCGACCCCGACACGCTCCGGCGGGAGGGCGGCCATCAGCGTCCCGTACGCGGCCGGCCCGGCGGTGCCGCTGCCCATGCCCATCACGACTAGGGCGACGGCGAGTTTCAGGTAGCCGTCGCCCGGGTCAAGCGAGGCCAGCACCCCGAAGCCGGCGGCCATCACCAGCAGGCCGGCGCTGAGCGCCACCCGGGTGCCGAACCGCTTGTCGACCACGACGCCGATCCCGTTGAACACCATCGCGGTCACCAGCATCGGAATGAACGCGGTGCCGGCACGCAGCGGGGTGTAGCCCAGAACAAACTGCAGGTACTGCGTCAGCGCGAGCACGACCCCACCGGCCGAGAAGGACAGCAACACGATCGAGAGGCTGGCGCCGGCGAAGTTGCGGTCGCGGAACAGCTTCAACGGCAGCATCGGCTCGGCGACCCGCCGCTCCCAGAACGCGAACGCGGTGAGGGCGACCACCGCCACAGCGAACCCGACGACCCGGCCGTCGTCCGCCTCCGTCGCCTCCTTCGCTGTCGAGATCACGCCCCAGACCAGGGCGGTCATGCCGATCGTTGACAGCAGCGCGCCGATCACGTCGGGCCGGCTGGCGTGGCCCCGCGACTCCGGGATGATCGCCAGCGCCGCGATGATGCCGAGGATGGCGATCGGCACGTTCACCAGGAAGACCGAACCCCACCAGAAGTGCTGGAGCAGCACGCCGCCGATGGTTGGGGCACCGAGCGCGCCGAGCATCAGCACCGAACTCCAGATCGCGATGGCCTTCTTCCGCTCGTCCTCGTCGAACACCGTGGTGAGGATCGAGAGCGTGCCCGGCATCAGGAACGCCGCGCCCACTCCCATCAGGCCGCGAACCGCGATCAACTGACCTGGCGTCTGGCAGAGCGTGGCGAGCACCGAGGCGCCGCCAAAGACGATCAGGCCGGCGACTAGGCCTTTTCGACGCCCGTGCCGGTCGGAGAGGCTGCCGGCGGTCAACAGCAGACCGGCAAACACCAGGATGTACGCGTCGATGATCCACTGAATGTCGGCGGTGCTCGCGCCGAGGTCGCGGATCAGCGACGGGATGGCGATGTTGAGCACCATGTTGTCCACGACAACGACCAGCATGCTCAGGCAGAGCACGCCGAGGATCAACCAGCGACGGGGATTACGGTCCGGCACGGCGCCTCTTCTCGTACGGTGTTCGATTGGCTCGCACACCGTACCAGTCGACTCGCACACTGTTCGACCCCCGATAGGATGGGCGCATGCCCGACTTCACCGACTCGGTGTGGATGCGACCCGCCCGCACCCGGTCTGACCAGCCCACCCCGTCACTTTCGCGGGCGCAGATCGTGCGGGCGGCGATCGAATTGCTGGACGCGGAGGGCGCGGCCGGCCTGAGCATGCGCCGCCTCGGCAGCCATCTCGGCTCCGGCGCCACCTCGGTCTACTGGCACGTGGCGAACAAGGACGAACTGCTCGAGCTGGCGGTCGACGAGACCTTCGCCGAGGTCTACGTTCCCGAGCCCGGCGACACGCCCTGGCGGATCGGCGCCTCGGTGATGGCCAACGGAATGCGCCAGACACTGCTGCGCCACCCGTGGGTGATCGGCACCCTAGGCATCCGCCCCACCATGGGCCCGAACGCAATGCGGTTCGGCGAGCGAATGGTGGCGCTGCTGACCGGGGCAGGCTTCACCGGCATCGAGCTGTCGCACGCGAGCAGCCTGCTGACCTCACACGCCATCGGTTCAGCAACCGCCCAGTCAGCGGTGACCGCGTCGATGCGGCGTTCCGGCCTCCCCATCGACGAGATCGCAAAGAAGATCGAGCCGTACTTGACGGAGAAGGCCGCCGACTACCCGCACTACGACAAGTGGCGCCGCGACAACAACGTCCTCGTCGTCGAGCCCAACCAGCTCCTAACGGAGGCATTCGACTTCGGCTTGGAGTGCATCCTGGACGGCTTGGACCTCTGGCTCTCCCGAAACCCAACCAAGAACCCAGCCCCCTGACCGCCGACCCTCGCCCGGCCGGCAGCACCCACCATTAGACCTGTGGTTGTCCCGAACTCAACCAAAAGCGCCCCGCGTCCCGCGCCCCCGGGCCCGGCTCCTCGTGCCCGCGTCCCGCGCCCGCCGTCCCGCTCCTCCGGGCCCGCGGCCCCGCTGCGCAGGGCCCTATTGCTGCAAATTGGCCCAGGTCGCTGAGCCGTTGGGTGCTGAGCCGTTGGGCGCTTGAGGTGTTGGGCGCTGAGCCGTTGGGCGCTTGAGGCGTTGGGCGCTGAGCCGTTGGGCAGGCGCCTCTGCGGGGAAGTGCGAAGCGTGCCCGGGCGCCGCGGCCGACGAGGGGTCGGCGGCCGCGGCGATCGGTGGGCGGCCGTCAGTGCTTGTCGTCTTTGCCGGGGGCCGGGTGGTTGTAGGTGATGTGGCCCGGGTCCAGCGGGAATTCCTGGTCGTCGCCGAAGGGGGACGGGCCGCCCTGGTGGGGGAGCAGCAGCTCGGCGACGTCCATCTTGCCGTCGTCGCGGATCGCCGGGGGCGCGGGCTGCCGGGCGCTCGAGAACGGGGTGCCGGCGGACACCCCGGTGACGCCGGTTGACGTGCTCGGGGCCATCGAGCCTGAGCCGGGGCCGGCGGCGGTGAACGAGTTCTGGTCGTCGTCGAGCTGATCGCGGCGGAAGATCTTGCGGCCCAGCCAGACGAGCGGGTCGTAGCGCTTGTCGACAACGCGTTCCTTCATCGGGATGATCGCGTTGTCTGTGATCTTGATGTGCTCGGGGCAGACTTCGGTGCAGCACTTGGTGATGTTGCAGTAGCCCAGGCCCTGGTGCGCCTGCGCATACTCCTTGCGGTCGCTGCGCGCGTCGAGGGGGTGCATGTCGAGCTCGGCGGCGCGGATGAAGTAGCGCGGGCCGGAGAACGCACCCTTGTTCTCCTCGTGGTCGCGGACCACGTGGCAGGTGTTCTGGCAGAGGAAGCACTCGATGCACTTGCGGAACTCCTGGCTCCGCTCGACGTCCACCTGCTTCATGCGGTAGTCGCCCGGTGCCACGCCGACCGGCGGTGCGAACGCCGGGGTCTCGCGCGCCTTCTCGTAGTTGAAGGAGACGTCGGTGACCAGGTCGCGAATGATCGGGAAGGTCCGCAGCGGCGTGATCGTGACGGTCTCGTCCTCGGTGAAGGTCGACATGCGGGTCATGCAGCCCAGCTTCGGCTTCCCGTTGATCTCCATCGAGCAGGAGCCGCACTTGCCGGCCTTGCAGTTCCACCGGCATGCGAGGTCGGGCGTCTGGGTCGCCTGCAACCGGTGGATGATGTCGAGCACGACCTCGCCGTCGTTGACTTCGACGTCGTAGTCCAGGATCTCGCCGCCGGCCGAGTCGCCGCGCCAGACGCGGAAGTGGCGCTTGGTGCCCATTACTTCGCCTCCGTCTCGGCCAGAGCGTCGAACTCGGCCAGTTCTTCCCCGGTGAGGTATTTCGACAGCTCGACACGCTCGAAGAGCTGGATCAGCTCGTCGCGCATCGTGGGCACCGGCTTGCGCTCCAGGTGCACCTCGCCGTCGGCGTCGAGCGAGCAGACCAGGTTGAGTAGACGCCACTTCGGGTCCATCGCCGGGAAGTCCTCCCGGGTGTGGCCGCCGCGCGACTCCTCGCGCTCCAGCGCCGCCTTCGCTGTGCACTCCGACACGACCAGCATGTTGCGCAGGTCGAGGGCGAGGTGCCAGCCCGGGTTGTAGCGCCGGCCGCCGGTCGCGCCGACGTTGGCCACCCGCAGCTTGAGCTCCTGGAGCCGCTTGAGTGCGTCGGTCAGCTCACCCGCCCGGCGGATGATGCCGACCAGGTCGCCCATCACGGCCTGCAGGTCCTGCTGCAGGGTGTACGGATTTTCGCCGCTCGGCCGCTCGAGCGGGGCCAGCGCCGTGCCGAGTGCCGCCTCGACGTCGGACGTGCCGACCTTGGGGCGCTTGCCGATCAGGTCGACGTAGGACGCGGCGTGCTCGCCCGCCCGTTTGCCGAAGACGAGCAGGTCGGAGAGGGAGTTGCCGCCGAGCCGGTTGGAGCCGTGCATGCCGCCGGAGACCTCGCCGGCCGCGAAGAGCCCCTGCACGTTGCCGAAGGCCGCGGCCGAGTCGGGCTCGACCTCGACACCGCCCATCACGTAGTGACAGGTCGGGCCGACCTCCATCGGTTCCTTGGTGATGTCGACGTCGGCCAGTTCCTTGAACTGGTGGTACATCGACGGGAGCCGCCGGGTGATCTTTTCGGCCGGCATCCGGGTGGAGACGTCGAGGTAGACGCCGCCCGCGGGGGTGCCGCGCCCGGCCTTCACCTCGGAGTTGATCGCCCGGGCGACCTCGTCACGGGGCAGCAGCTCGGGCGGGCGGCGGTTGTTGTCCGGGTCCTCGTACCACCGGTCGGCTTCCTCTTCGGTATCCGCGTACTGCTTGCGGAACACGTCGGGGACGTAGTCGAACATGAACCGCTTGCCGTCGGAGTTGCGCAGCACGCCGCCGTCGCCCCGGACCGACTCGGTGACCAAGATGCCCTTGACGCTGGGCGGCCAGACCATGCCGGTCGGGTGGAATTGGAGGAACTCCATGTTGATCAGCGTGGCGCCGGCCCGCAGGGCGAGCGCGTGGCCGTCCCCGGTGTACTCCCAGGAGTTCGAGGTGACCTTGTAGCTGCGGCCGACGCCACCGGTCGCGAGCACCACCGCCGGCGCCTCGAGCAGCAGGAACTCGCCAGACTCCCGGTAGTAACCGAAGGCACCGGCAACCCGGTCGCCGTCGAGCAGCAGCTCGGTGATCGTGGTTTCGGAGAAGACCCGGATGCGGGAGTCGTAGTTCCCGGTTTCGGCGAAGTCCTCCTGCTGGAGCGAAACGATCTTCTGCTGGAGGGTGCGGATCAGCTCCAGGCCGGTGCGGTCGCCGACGTGGGCGAGCCGCGGGTACTCATGCCCGCCGAAGTTCCGCTGGGAGATCTTGCCGTCCTTGGTGCGGTCGAAGAGCGCGCCGTAGGTCTCCAGCTCCCAGATCCGCTCCGGGGCCTCCTTGGCGTGCAGCTCGGCCATCCGGAAGTTGTTCAGGAACTTGCCGCCGCGCATGGTGTCGCGGAAGTGCACCATCCAGTTGTCTCTGGAGTTCACGTTGCCCATCGCCGCCGCGGCGCCGCCCTCGGCCATGACCGTGTGCGCCTTGCCGAACAGCGACTTCGAAATGATCGCCGTCCGCTTGCCGGCCAGCCGGGCCTCGATGGCCGCGCGCAACCCGGCGCCGCCGGCGCCGATCACGACGACGTCGAAGTGGTGTCGTTCGATTCGAGTTGTCATCTCCGCCTCGCTCTAGCCGACGAACCGCAGGTCGGAGAACCAGCCGGCGGCCAACGCCATGACGTAGAAGTCGGTGAGCGCGAGGGTGCCGAGCGTGATCCAGGCCAGCCCCATGTGCCGCGCGTTGAGCTTGGACACGAACGTCCAGAAGCGGTAGCGCAGCGGGTGCTGGGAGAAGTGCTTGAGCCGCCCACCGGCGATGTGCCGGCAGGAGTGGCAGGACAGCGTGTATGCCCAGAGCATCACCACGTTGACCAGCAGGACGATGTTGCCCAGGCCGAAGCCGAACCCGTCCGGGCTGTGGAAGGCCCGAATGGCATCCCACGTGTTGATCACCGAGATGATCACGGCAGCGTAGAACGCGTACCGGTGGAGGTTTTGGAAGATCAGCGGGAAGCGGGTCTCGCCGGTGTATTTCTGGTGCGCGTCGGGCACCGCGCAGGCCGGCGGCGAAAGCCAGAAAGCCCGGTAATAGGCCTTGCGGTAGTAATAGCAGGTCAGCCGGAAGAGCAGCAGGAACGGCAGGGTGAACGCCGCCTCCGGGATCAGCCAGAACTTGGGCAGCGGAGTGCCGAACTCGGCGGAACCCTCGACGCACCGGTCGGTGATGCACGGTGAGTAGAACGGCGTGAGGTAGTGGTAGTCGTCGACGTAATACCACTTGTGCATGAAGACGCGGACCGTTGCATAGGTGACCCATGCCGCGAGACCCACGAAGGTGACTAGTGGGGGAAACCACCATCGGTCGGTGCGCAACGTCTTCGCCGCGATCGCCGCGCGCGAGCGCCCGGCGCCCGGCCTCGTTGCCGTCGTCGTCATTCGATCTCCTGACGTGCCTGTGTGACCCGGCTGTTAAAACGGGCGGAAGGCCCCAACAGCCGCCATGCATCGGTGATGTGTGGCACACGTTACGCCGGGGGTCGGACAGTTTTTCGATCAGGGAGGGCGGCCAGCTAACAAGTTTCGACTCCGACCGCATCGACGTGTGCAAACACGCTAATGGATCATGGCGGCAGGGATTCGGGCCGGCCGATCCCCGGGCTGCCGACACGCGGCCTCAGAGATCAGGAGCGGCCAATCGGCGGATCGGCCCGGAGCAGGGCGCCGGCGAGCCTTCGGCGAGGTCATCGGCAACCGCCCGACCGTCGCTGGTGCGGGGGGCGACATAAAACCCGGGTGTACGGGATTTAGCCTGCCGGTCGAGTGCGTCGGCATACACGGTCCGCGCGTCGAGCAGTTGCCGCCAGCCGTCCTCGGTCCGCCCGCCGCCCAGTTCGTCGAGGTAGATCCGGACAGCCGCGTTCTCATCCCGGATCGCGGTGGCCCGCGCGGCCGGCCCGGTGGTGGCGCCGGGCGGGACCAGCCGGTTGAGGCGGCGTTCCAGCTCCAGGCAGCCGACGTCGCGCTGTTGCCGGGCCACGCGCACGTCGTCGACCCGGTCACGCGTCCGGTCGACCGTGTCGACGACCGAGAGGACGCCCGCACAGAGCGCGATCACGATGATCGCCGCACCCACCGAGATGGCCGCAACGAACCAGCGCCGCCGTCGCCGCAACGCTTCATCGGGCGGCCCACCTGCCGCCTCGCGTAGGCCGAATATCCGCCCAGCACTCCGCCGAAAGCCACCCAGACCACCCACCGCGCGGAGCCGCCCAGCCGCATCAGACCCGCCCGCCCGTGCGGCGCCTGCCGGGCCCGCGCCTGCCGCGCTCGCGCCTGCCCGGCCTGCGCCGCTCGTTCCTGCCGCGCCCGCGCCTGCCGCCCCTGCGCCGCTCGTTCCTGCCGGGCCCGCGCCTGCCGCGCCTGCGCCGCTCGTTCCTGCCGGGCCCGCGCCTGCCGGGCCCGCGCCGCTCGCTTCTGCCGCGCCCGCGCCCGCGTCACTCGTTCCGCCCGGGTCGGCGGCGGCTCGGCCGGACTCGCTAGGTGAACTTGTCCAACTGCCGACCGAGCCCGGCTCGTCCGGGCGGTCGGAAGCGGACCGCTCGGTCGGGTTGCGGCCGGTTGTGGGGTCGTCCTGGTGCGGTTCGCGCGGCGTGTCGCTCACTGGCTCAGTGAAACACGTCGGTCAATGCCTGTGCGCCGGTCAGCCGGAGGCGTTTCCGGTCAGGTTCCAGCTGGCCAGGTGCAGGGCGGGTGCCGCGAAACGCACGCCCGCCCACCTGTCCGGCAGGAGCACCGTCTGGCTGCCGATGCCGAGGACCAGGCCGGGGCCGAGAGCCTGCGGATAGGACTGGGTGAACCGCATGTTGCCCACCGCTGCGGTGACCTCGCCGTCCTCCACCAGCCAGACTCCGTTGCGGGTCAGGCCGGTCACCACCAGCGCCTTCTGGTCGAGCACCCGGGTATACCAGAAGTCGGTGATGAGCAGCCCGCGCTCCATCCCCGCGACCATCTGCCGGGCCGACTCGGCGGTCGGCCCACCCGGGTCGGCGGGCGTCGACCCGAGCGCCGGCTCCGGCGGGGTCGGCTGCGGCGGGGTCGGCTGCGGCCGGGTCGGCCCCGTCGGAGGCGGCTCAGTGGGTGGCGGCTCAGTGGGTGGCGGTGCCGCCTCCAGGCGCAGGTTGTGGGGCATCGGGCCCCACGTGCGGGACGTTTCGGTCGCATGCCCGGTCGAGACCGTGCCGGCCTCGGCGGCTGAGCTCCGGTCGTGGGTGACTGCCTTGGTGGTGCCCTCGCGCACGAGGACGAGCCAGTCGCGCGGCGTGCCCTCAGCGTCGAAGGGCAACCCGGCCGCCGGGTCGTGGCGGCTGCCCAGCGGCTCGTCCACGATGGTCACCGACGGGTCGAACTGGTCGGCGCCCAGTTTGGCGAAGGACTGCCGCTGAGCCCACGCCTTGCCGTTGAAGCCGAACATGGCCAGGTTGCCGAGCAGGTCGGCGACCGCGTCCGGCTCGAGCACCACCTCGTACCGCCCGGCGGGCAGCTCGATCGGCCGCTCGCCGGCCCGCGCCTTGGCCGCCGCCCGGGCGCCGAGTACCGCGCCGTTTAGGTCGGCGAGCCGGCCGGAGGCGAGCCGGGCCACCCCGTCGGAGCCGTTGCTGCGGGCGATGCCGTCCATCGCCGCCTCGGCGGTGCGGCCCTCGACGGCCTGGCCCGCGGTGTTCGCGAAGGCGGCCGAGCTGTACGTCGTCCGGCAGTACCCGGCCGTCTCGAGCCCGCCGGCGGCCCGCACGAAGTCGCGCACCCGCTCGGCCCGCTCGGCCGGATCGGCCCGTGCCGTCGCCTCGTCGAAGCCGAAGTCGAGCCCGGACCGCTCGCCCGAGCCGTGGTAGCCGGCGGAGCGGTGCAGCGCGGTGGGCGGGGTCAGACCCGGCCACCGGTGGTCGGGCGGGCTCAGCCGGACCGCCGCGACCGTGCGCTCGACCAGCGCGGCCAAGCCCGCCGGGTCGACGACCGTGGTGGAGCTGCCGGCCGTCCGGCCGTCGAGATGCAGCCGCAGCCCGACCGTGGTGACCGCACCGGCCACATTCTGGTGGATCATCGAGTTGGCGAAGCGGGTCAGCGCCTCGGCGTCGTGCTGCACCACCACCTCAGCCTCGGCGGTCGGGCCGGCCACCCGCCGGACCAGCTCGACGACCCGGGCGGCCAGCTCCAGCTCGGCACCGGTCCGGACGATCTCGACGCTCATCCGCGCACCCCCACGCGCACATTGGTGAAGCGGGCGGGCGCCGCCGGATGACCGGTGTGCCCGATCTGGCCGGGCTGGCCCTTGCCGCAGTTCGGAGTGCCCCAGGCGATCGACTCGGACGAGAGCATGTCCATCGACTGCCAGAACCGGGGGCCGATGCCGGTGTAGGTCGGGTTGCGCACCATCCGGCCCAGCTTGCCGTTCTTGATTTCGTACCCGATTTCGCAGCCGAACTGGAAGTTGAGCCGGCGGTCGTCGATCGACCAGGAGCGGTTGACGTCCATGAAGACGCCGTCGTCGGTCGACGCGATGATCTCGTCGAGGGTGTGCGGGCCGGGCTCCAGGCCGACGTTGGTCATCCGGACCATCGGCAGCCGGGCCCAGCCGTCCGACCGGACGCTGCCGGCGTAGTCGAGGCCGGCCACCGCGGCCGAGTCGCGCCCGGCGAGCACGCCCACCCAGATGCCATTGCGCACCGCGTCCCGTTTGGTGGCCGGGGTGCCCTCGTCGTCGTAGCCGAAACTGCCCAGCGCACCCGTGATGCTCGGATCGATAGTGATGTTCATCAGCTCGGAGCCGTAACGCAGCGAGCCCAGCTGATCGAGGTCGAGCCAACTGGTGCCGGCGAACGCGGCCTCCCACCCGAGGATGCGGTCGAGCTCGATGGCGTGCCCCACCGACTCGTGGATCTGCAGGGCGAGCTGCTCGCCGCCGAGCACCAGGGTGGTCTCGCCGGCCGGGCAGAGCGGTGCGGTCAGCAGGGCCCGCGCCTCCTCGGCCATCCGCGGCGCGTTCGCCGCGAGGTCGAGCTCGTCGACCAGTTCCCAGCCGCGGGTGCCGTACTGCCCGCGGTGCGACGGCCAGGATCGGCGCTGCACCTCGCCGTCGCCGAACACGCTGGCCGTGATGCCCGCACCGCACTCGCGGATGTGCTGGCCGATGCGGTGCCCGTCGCTGGAGACGAACCACTTCCGGGTGTCCCAGATCTGGTAGATCCCCTCGGCCAGGTCGGCGCCCGCCTCCTTGGCCGCGGTGGTCGCGCCGACCAGCAGGTCACCCTTGGTGGAGAGGGAGACGCCGAGCGGGTCGATCTCGCAGGCGCTCGCCCAGCTGGCCTCGCCCGCGCCGGCCGGCACCAGCTCGATCGGCGGCCCGGGCACCGTCGCACTCGCCGCGGCGATCTGCGCGGCCCGGCGCCCAGCCGCCCGAGCGGCAGCATCGGAGAGATCGGGCACGGCATAAAAACCCCAACCCGACCCCACCAGAGCCCGTACGCCCAGGCCGGCGCTCTCGGTCGAGCTGAGGTCCTCGATGTCGGAGTCGCGCGCGGTCATCGACTCGGCCCGGCGCACCATCACCCGGGCATCGGCGTAGCGCGCCCCAGCGTCCAGCGCGGCCTGCACAGCCGAACACGCCTCATCGAAGTGCTCCATGTACCGACCCTATGGGACCGGTACGACAGTTCTCAGCCCGGCGGCAGCAACTCGGTCGGATCGATGGTCGCAACCACGGGATCGGTCAACCGAAGCACTTCGTTGTCCGTAGTCACCGAGCGTTCGGTGTAGGAGTCACCCTTCAGCTTGTAGAGATGGAAGGTCCTGTTCTTCGGGTCGACGATCAGATACCAGGGGATCTTGCCTGTGGCGTAATACTCCATCTTTAGTACTTTGTCCGTGGTTGCGTTTGAGGGCGACAGGATTTCGCAAACAAGCCGAACATCGGCAGCATCCGTCACGGACTCATCAAGATCGATTTCTCCCGACGCAACGACGATGTCCGGGATGGGAATTCGATTTGGACGTGTTCGCACGGTGACTGCCTCGGCTACCTGTAGGCCGGCCGCCTCGGCGCCGTTGTCTAGGGCGTTGGCTAACCGTCGTGAGATGCTCTGATGCCGGAAGGATGGGCCTGGAGTCACATGCAGGCTCCCGTCGAAAAGCTCGACGCGATCAGGTGTTTTGAGTGCCAGGAACTCTGACTCGGTCAGCTCTCGCCCGTCGCTGAAGATGGCGGTTGTCATGACGCCTCCTGACTGTTCGAGGTCTGAGTCTTCCACCCAAACTAGTCTCATGACAACTCTCCTAGCGACTACTGCTCAAACACCGTCCGAACCGGCGATGTGCCTCCGCAAGAAGGCTAACTCTTCGTCCAGGGTGGCGGTCGGGGTCGATGGGTAGCCGGGCAGGCTGGCCCCGACCACGAGCAGCGGCCGGAATCGGTCCGACTGCGCCGCCGCCTCCACCAGACTGTGATGGGCGTACACGTCCGCCGAGTCCGTCGCATCGCCCAGATAGCGCTGCGCGAACGGCGCCGGCAACCCCGCCCAGTCCACCACCGGTTCGCGGGCCACGGCCCGGTGGAACACGTCCGGCCGGCGCAGCACCGCCATCGCCGCCAGCCAGCCGCCCAGCCCGGTGCCGCGTACGGCCACCGACGTGAGATCGAGATCGGGATGCTTGCCGACCAGCGACAACAGCGCGTCCACCTGATCGCCGAGCGCCACGTCGACCAGCCTGCGGTGGACCACCTTCTGGAAGCTGGGCGCGACTCCGGGCGTACCCCGGCTGTCGATGCTCACGACGGCGAAGCCGGC
>DASWMR010000141.1:0-11700 GCA_036399635.1 Actinoplanes sp.
CCGCGATGGGCGGTGAGCGCACTGGTCAATGCGGCGGTGATCTCGCCCGGGATCGAGTCGGTGGCACCGATCGTGGCGGCGTACTTGGTGATCGGCGCCAGCAGCGGCACGTGGTCGAACTCCTGCAGGCTGCCCGACCCCCAACGGAACTGCGGCGCCCGGCCGCCGAGCACGAGCACCGGCGAGGCGTTGAAGAACGCACTGGTCACCCCGGAGATGCCGTTGGTCACGCCGGGACCGGCGGTGAGCACCGCGAGGCCGGGACGGCGCTGCAGCTTGGCCACCGCCTCGGCGGCGAAGACCGCTGACTGCTCATGGCGTACGTCGTAGATCGGGAAGTCGCTCTGGTGCGCGGCGTCGTAGAGCGGGAACACGTGCCCGCCGGAGAGGGTGAACATCTCGGTCACCCCGAACGCCCGCAGGGCGGCCAGCGCCAGGTGGCCGCCGTGCCCCTCGATCTCCGCTGCCATGCCGAGTCCTTTCGCCGAGCCGTCCCGATGCACGCTACCGGCCGGCGCGACAACTCAACGGTCGAGGAAGTCCAGGATCTCGTTCACCAGGTTCTCCGCGTCCGTCACGATCGGCAGGCCGTTGCCGTAGCCGTACGCCACCACCAGCGCCGCCAGCGGCACGGCGATCATCGTCAGCATGCTGAGCAGGATCTGCACGCCGCGCAGGAACCGCCCGGTGCGGCGGCGCGGACGGCGGGTCGGTTGCGGCCGGGGGGCCGGCGGCCTCCGCACCGCCTGCGGCGATGACCCAGGCCGGGAAGATGACACCGGCCGGGAGGGGGACATCGGCCGGGTCGGGCTGGGCGACGACTTCAGTGGTACGCCGCCAGGTCGCTCCCTTCCCGACGAGGAGCTCGACGGGGAGACCGGTGAAGAGACCGGCGATGCTGTCGGTCGCCCCGCCGACACCGGCGGCCGGGACGTGCCGCGATCGAGTGCGGTGGGCTGCTTCGGCACCGACCCGGCCGGGCGCGTGGTGGCGCTCCCGGTCGGCTTGGGCGCGGCAGCCGACGGCCGGATGAACGGCGGTGGGGTGGTCGCCACGGTCGCGTGCGGGTCGGGCACCCACGGACCGTGCGCGGCGTCCGGCCACGGGTCGACCGCCGGCTGCAGATCGGTGCTGCCCGGAACGCTGGCCGAGGGCAAGATCGCGACGCGTACGGTCGCGGTGTCGGCCCGCCCGGACGAGATCAGCCGCAGCTCTGCGGTCGGCCCGGGCGCCGCCGGACCGGACGCCAGCAGAGCGGCGCCGGCGAGGACGCTGCCCTCCGCGACCACGAGTTCCGGTTGCTCGATCACCACTGGCGCCTCGCCCAGCGCGCGGTGCAGCAGCGTGGCGATCAATGGGATCCGGCTCGCGCCGCCGACCAGGAACACCCCGGCCAGCCGGCCGTCCGGCAGGTTGGCCCAGTCGAGCAGGCCCTTGGTGACCTGCACGGTGCGGTCGAGCACCGGCCGGGCCACCCGCTCCAGCTCGTCACGGGTCAGGTGCACCTCGGTGCCGAGCAGCGGCACCACGAAGTCGGCGGACTGGTTGCGGGACAGCCGCTCCTTGGCGATCCGGGCCTCGTCCCAGAGCTGCCGCTGGGCCCGGCGCTCCTCCAGCGTGGTCGGTTCGAGCAGCCGCTGCCACTCGTCGGTGCGCAGGTGCTCGATGATGGCCGCGTCCACGTCGAGCCCACCGATGTCGTCCTGCCCGTCGACCGCCAGCTCCTCGAACCCGGACGACGTGCGGGCCACCACGCTGGCGTCGAAGGTGCCAGCGCCGAAGTCGTGCACCACCACGACCGACCCGATCGGCACGTCCCGGCCGAGCACCTCGGCGAAGTAGGTCGCGGCCGCGACCGGCTCGGCGACCAGCCGGGCACCGCTCAGGCCGGCCTGCTCGGCCGCCTCGGCCAACCGCGAGCGGCGGGCCGCACCCCAGGTAGCCGGGCAGGTGAGGGTGGTCTCCGGCTGCATCGGACCGACCGCGCGGTGCCACTCCTCGGCGACCCGGGCCAGCACCGCGGCCATCAGGTTGACCACTGGCAGCTCATGGTCGCCGAGCAGCACCACGTCGTCGTCGATCCGGCGCTTGGGGTTGGGCTCGAACCGGGCCGGGTCGAGGCGGGAGCTGTGCACCGCGTCGCGACCGACTATCACCGTGCCGTCCGGCTCGGCATAGACCGCCGAGGGCAGCAGGGGCGACCCGTCGACCAGGAGCGGCCGGGCGCGGCCGTCCGGCCAGCGGGCCACCGCGACGGTGTTCGACGTGCCGAAGTCCACGCCGAGGGCGTGCCGCTTCGGCCCACCTTGGTCGATGGGCATGCGGCAGAGTCTAAACCGCGTCCGCCGCTAGGCGATCTTCCAACGCACTGTTCCGCTCCGCACTCCCCGTCAGGCGATCTTCCAGCGCGCCTGACGAAGTGTCTGGTCCCAGGAGCAGCGCACCGGGGTTCCCTCTGCGGTGCGGCCGACGGCGCCCGCCGGCTGGCACGCCGCGCCGACGGTGACCGGCTGCACTATCGGGGCGGCCGGCATCATCGGGGCGGCCGGCATCATCGGGGCGGCCGACGTCGCGACCGACAGAGGGGGCGACGCGGAGACCGGCAGCACGTCCTCGGTGGCCGACGCCGTCACCAGCGGCCGCGGCCTCTGGGTCGCCGGGGCCGGCGTCACCCGCCGGGCCGGGGCCGAGATCGACGGCCGGCGCGGGACCGGGCGCGCCGGCCGGTCGGCGGTGGCCGTCGGCCGCACTGTCCGGGCCGGTGGCTCGGCGGGCAGCTGCCGCTGCCCGGGCGGCGGCAGCGCGACCCGACCGGCACCGGACGGGCCGGCCGGGGTGTCGGACTGCGCCCGGCCGAGGGTGAGCCAGCCGATCAGTGCGCAGAGCAGCGCCTGGCCGACCACCAGCGCGACGGCCACCCGGACGGTGCTGCGCACCTCGCGCGTGACCGGTTCCGGTTTCACATCGACGGACTTTATGGCAACCGATCGATCGAAGCGAGGATCAACGCCCGGTGAATGTTGGTTTACGTTTTTCGATGAACGCCGTGGTGCCCTCGACCCGGTCCTCGGTGGCGAACAGCCCGGCGAAAAGCTGCGATTCCAGCGCCAGGCCGGAGGCGAGGTCGACGCTGAGGCCACCGTCCACCGCCTGCTTGGCGGCCCGCAACGCCAGGCTCGGCCCGGTGACGTACGGCTGCACGAGCCGCACCGCGGTCGAGTAGACGTCGGCCGCCGGCGCCACCCGGTCGGCCAACCCGATCCGCAACGCCTCCTCGGCGTCGACCATCCGCCCGGAGAAGATCAGATCCTTGGCGCGGGCCGGGCCGATCAGCCGGGCCAACCGCTGGCTGCCGCCCGCACCGGGGATGAGGCCCAGCTTGATCTCGGGCTGCCCGAGCTTGGCGTCGGTGGCCACCACCCGCCAGTCGCACGCCAGCGCCAGCTCGCAGCCGCCGCCCAGCGCGTAGCCGGTGACCGCGGCGACCACCGGCTTGGGGATGCGGGCCACGGAGTCGAACGCGGTGGACAGCTCGACCACCCGGGCGAGCATCTCCTGGTACGTGACCTTGGTGAACTCGGCGATGTCGGCGCCGGCCGCGAACACCTTCTCCCCGCCGTAGACGATGACGGCCTTGACCTCGTCATCGCCGGTGGCGGCGTGCGCGGCCGTGCGAAGCTCTTCCTGTACCTGGTTGTTGAGCGCGTTCATCGGTGGCCGGTCCAGCCGGATGGTGCCGATGCCGCCGGTGATTTCGAGCTTGACGAACTCGCCCACGAAACACGCCTCCCTGAGTGTCGGTTCAGGTCAGCCTACGACGGGTACTGAGACTCCGATGACCACCTACTACCGCGACGGTGACGTGCTGGTCACGTCGGCCGGCATCCGGATGAACGGCCATGAGATGCGCCTGGACGACCTGCACCAGGTGTGGCACCGGCGTGGGCGGCGATCCTGGAGCACGATCGCCGGGCGCGGTGCGATCGGCTTCGCGATGCTCACCCCGATCCTGGTCGGCGCGCTCGGCATCATGGTCGCCTTCCTGATCGACGCGTCCCGGTCCACGACGATCGCCCTGGTCGGTGGCGGCATTCTGGTCGGCCTCGCCGCGGCGCCGCTGGCCGACCTGCTGCTGGAGCAGGTGGACCGCTCGTACGACCGGGGCAGCCGCACCCGGGAAATCTGGGGCCGCACCCCGGGCGGCGACGTGTTGCTGCTGAGCACCGCCGATGCGGCCCGCTTCGGCCGCATCTACCGCGCGCTGCAGCGGGCACTCGAACCGGCCTCCCCGCCGGTCCGACGCTGACCCGACAGTCTTGCCGGACTGTCGGGTTAAGCGCCGCCAGCAAGCCGGCGACCGACCTACGGACGCTCGTACAGCTCGTCGATCTCGGCGCGGGTCGGCAGCGAGCTGGAGGCGCCCAGCTTGCGGGCGCAGGCCGCGCCCGCCGCGTTCGCCCAGCGGACCGCGTCCGTCAGGCTCCGCCCCTCGCCCCAGGCGACCGCCAGCGCCCCGGTGAAGGCATCGCCCGCCGCCGTGGTGTCGGCCACCTCGACCACGAACGGCGGCACCAGCTCCTCGGCGCCACCCCGCTCGGCGAACCGGGCCCCGGCAGCGCCCAGCGTGAGCACCACCCGCGGCACCAGAGCCAGCAGCCCGGCGAGGTCGGGCGTCCCACTGCCAGTTATCGCCTGCGCCTCCACCTCGTTGACCACCAGCAGGTCGACGGACGCCAGCAGGTCGGCCGGGAGCTCACGAGCCGGCGCCGCGTTGAGGATCGTCCGGGTGCCGCCGGCCCGCGCCGCCCGGACCGCCGCGGCCACCGTGGCCAGCGGAATCTCCTGCTGACAGAGCAGCACATCGCCGTCCGCGATGGTCCGCTGCTCGGCGTCGGTCAACTCCACAAAGGTGTTGTTGGCGCCGGGGGCGACGAGGATCGAGTTCTCGCCGGCCCGGTCCACCATGATCACGGCGACGCCCGAGACGCCGTAGCTGGTGCGCAGGTGGGCGGTGTCCACCCCGGCGGCGCTGATCCGGGCGTTCAGCGTCACCCCGAACGCGTCCGAGCCGATCGCACCCAGGAAGACGGCGTGCCCGCCCGCCCGGGCCGCGGCGATGGCCTGGTTGGCGCCCTTGCCGCCGGGCATCATCAGGAAGTCGTCGCCGAGTACCGTCTCGCCCGGCAGCGGGAGGCGCGGGGCGACGCCGACCAGGTCCATGTTGGCGCTGCCCGCCACCACGATGCGCGGCGCCACGGTCAGTGCCGGGATCCGGCGGCCGCGCGGGCCGCGTACCGGTCGCCGAATCTGTCCACGATCAGTGGCAGGCCGAAGGTCTTGGTCAGGTTGTCCGCGGTCATCACCTCGCCGAGCGGGCCGGCCGCCACGATGGTGCCCTCGCGCAGCAGCATGCCGTGGGTGAAGCCGGGCGGGATCTCCTCGACGTGGTGGGTGACCAGCACCATCGCCGGGGCGTCGGGGTCCTCGGCCAGCTCGGTCAGCCGGCCGATCAGGTCCTCCCGGCCACCCAGGTCCAGGCCGGCGGTGGGCTCGTCCAGCAGCATCAGCTCGGGGTCGGTCATCAGCGCGCGGGCGATCAGCGTGCGCTTGCGCTCACCCTCGGACAGGGTGCCGAACGTGCGCTCGGCCAGCGCGCCCATGCCCATCTGGTCGAGCAGCCGGCGGGCGCGGGCCTCGTCCTGAGGGTCGTAGTTCTCCCGCCAGCGGCCGACCACCGACCATGCCGCGGTGACCACCACGTCGACGACCCGCTCGTCGGGCGGCACCCGCTCGCCGAACTGCCCGGTGGACAGGCCGATGCGGGTGCGCAGCTCGTTCACGTCGGTGCGGCCGAGACGCTCGCCCAGCACGTACGCCGTGCCGCGCGACGGGTGCAACCGGGCCGACGCCAGGTTGAGCAGGGTCGTCTTGCCCGCACCGTTCGGACCCAGGACGACCCAACGCTCGTCCAGTTCCACCTGCCAGGACAGGCTGCGGACCAGGTAGTTTCCGGTGCGGACCACGCTGACCCGGTCGAAGGCGATCACGGTGTCGGAGTCGGGCGGGAGAGTCACGGCAGGCTCGAGCACCCAACCATCCAACCACGCACCGCCCGGCCGGCCCGACGGCGTGCCGGTAGTCACCCGGTAGTCGATCCGAAGACCTCGTCGCGTACGGCGTGCAGGGCGGTGTGCAGTGCGCCGTGCAGCACCGGCTCCGACTCCACCCCGGTGACCACCACCTGGGGGGTGACTAGGGTGATCGCCGCGACCTCGAGCGCCACCCGATCGGCCAGCGCCGGCCCACCGGCCTGGCCCACCTCGCCGGCCAGCACCACCAGCGGCGGGTCGAGGACCAGGCAGGCGGCGGCCACGCCGAGCGCCAGCCGGGCCGCCAGCTCGTCGAGCAGCGGCCCGCCGGCGGCCCCGGCGGCGACTGCGGACCGCACCACGTCGGCGGCCTCGGCATCGCGGAACCCGCATCTGCGGCCGATCGCCCGGACCGCTTCGGCGTCCGCGATGCCCTGGAAGGCGCCACCCTCGCCCGCCCGCATCCCTGCCTGCGTCCCTGCCTGCGTCCTTGCCTGCGCCCCTGCCTGCGTCGCGGCGTTCCGCGGCACCTCGACGCCGCCCACCGGCAGATGCCCGATCCCACCTGCCGCACCGGTGGCGCCCTGATGCACCCGGCCGTCGATGACGCTGGCCAGGCCGACGCACCGGCCGATCCAAAGGAGGACGAAGTCGGTGCCGCCCGCCGCCACGCCGGTGGTGCACTCGGCCACCGCGGCGAGGTGCACATCATTGCCGAAGGTCACCGGTGTACCCAGCTCGCGGCGCAGGTCGCCGATTAGGCCCTGGTGCCAGCCGGGCAGGTCCGAGGCCGCTGCGATCTCGCCGGTCGCCGGGTCGACCAGGCCCGGGGTGCCGAGCACGACGCGGCGTACCGAGTTCAGCTCGGCCTCCGCCTCGCGCGCGGCCTCGACGACCGCCCCGTGCACCACCCGGGTCGGGTCGCCGGCGTTGCGCGTGGACCGTGCGGACCGGCCGAGGATGGCGCCGGTGATGTCCGCGCAGGCGGCCACCACCCACTCCGGCCCGACGTCGACACCGATCACATGCGCGCTACCCGGAGTGACCGCGTACAGCTGGGCGTTCGGACCGCGACCGCCGGGCTTCTCGCCGACCCGCCGCACCAGGCCGCGCTGCTCGAGCCGTTCGACCAGCTGGGACGCCGTGACCTTGCTGAGCCCGGTCTGCTCGCCGAGCTGGGCACGGGTGAGCGGACCCTGGCTGAGCAGCAACTCCAGGGCCGCACGGTCGTTGAGCGCGCGCAGCAACCGGGGCGTGCCGGGAAGGCGGGTGGCAGCCATAAGTACGTCCCCTAGTATTTAGGACTGTTGCCTTTAACATAACGGTGAGTGATTGTATGCGCAGCGTAATGCTCGGCATTGTCGCTCACCGCACCGTACCCATCGATCGCGAGCCATATTCTCGCCTCGTGCCTACCGGGGATCGTCGGCGGGAGGATCCATGACAGCCGATCCGGGCCTTCGCCGGCTCGCCCTCGGCACCCTGCTGGGGGCGTTCCCCGGGGCGGCCGCGCCCATCTGGGCGCTGGACCTGCTCGCCGACGGCCTGGCCGGGTATGTCCTGTTCGGTCGGAACATCGCCGGCCCGCACCAGACGGCCCGGCTCACCGCTCAGCTGCGGGCGGCCCGGCCGACCGCGCTCGTCGCGATCGACGAGGAGGGCGGCGACGTCACCCGGCTCGATCACCGCACCGGCAGCGGGTATCCCGGAAACGCCGCGCTCGGCGTGGTCGACGACCCCGGGTTGACCAGGTCGGTGTACGCCGCGATCGGTGCCGACCTGGCCGACGCCGGCATCGGCCTCAACCTCGCGCCCGCGGTGGACGTCAACACCGCCGACGACAACCCGGTCATCGGCACCCGGTCGTTCGGCGCCGACCCACTGCTGGTCGCCCGGCACGCCGCCGCCGCGATCGCCGGCCTCCAGTCCACCGGGGTCGCGGCCTGCGCGAAGCACTTCCCCGGGCACGGCGCGACGGTCACCGACTCCCATCGGGAACTGCCCACCGTCGACGTCCCGCTGGACGTGCTGCGGACCCGGGAGCTGCCACCGTTCGCCGCCGCGGTCGGCGCCGGGGCGCGGGCGATCATGACGGCCCATGTCCGGGTGCCGGCGCTGACCGGGGACGACCCGGCGACGTTCAGCCGACGCGCACTGGTGGGCCTGCTGCGCGGCGAGATGGGGTACCCCGGGGTGGTCATCACCGACGCCCTGGAGATGACCGCCGCGGCGGCGGTCGCGGGAGGCATTCCGCAAGCTGCGGTACGCGCCCTGGCCGCCGGCGCCGACCTGCTGTGCATCGGCGCGCGGGTGAGCCACGAGCTGGTCGAGGCGGTGGCAGCCGAGATCGTGACCGCGGTCGCCGACCAGCGGCTGCCCCGGCTGCGGTTGGTCGAGGCCGCGACGCGTACGGCCGAACTGGCGGCCTGGAGCGCAACCCCCGGCACCCGACCCGACCGCGACGCAGGCTTGGGCGACGAGGCGGCGCGCCGAGCGGTACGCGTCGAGGGCGCACCAGGTGACCTGACCTCGGCGCTGGTGATCCAGCTGACCGACCGGCGCTCGACCGGCACGCCGTGGGGCCTGGCGCCACACGTCGCCGGCGCGGAACAGCTCGACCTGGCGGCCGCCGAGGCAGTGGCCTCTCGGGCCGGCGCCCGGCCGGTCGTGGTCGCCGGCCGCAACCTCCATCGCTCGCCGGAGTCTTGCGCACTGATCGAGCGGCTGGCGGCTTCGCGCGATGTCGTAGTCGTGGAGATGGGTTGGCCGTCGCCGTGGCGGCCGGCGGGCGTCCGCGCGTTTCTGACCACGTTCGGCGCGGGCCGGGCGAACGGTCGCGCGGCCGCGTCGATTCTGGGCCGCCCGGGCGCGGACTACGGTGACGCATGTGACGAGCGCTGCCGCTGATTCCCCGTCGCCAGTCCCGGCCGGGGCGAGCGGCGAGGAGAAACCGCGGCGGGCCCGTGGGGAGCAGACCCGGCAGCTGATTCTCCAGACCGCGCTGCGGCTGTTCCGGGAGCGGGGTTACGCCGAGACGACCATGCGGGCCATCGCCAAGGAGGCCGGGGTCGCGGTCGGGAACGCGTATTACTACTTCGACTCCAAGGAACACCTGATCCAGGGGTTCTACGACCGCAACCAGTCGGCACACCGAGTCGCCGCCGAGCGCATCTTCGCCGCCGAGAAGGACTTCGCGGCTCGACTGCGCGCGGTCCTGCACGCCGGCATCGACGTCAACGCGCCGTACCACTCGTTCGCCGCGACCTTCTTCAAGAGCGCGGCCGAGCCGTCGTCGCCGCTGAGCCCGTTCTCCCGTGAGTCGTCGCCGGCGCGCGAGGCGGCGATCGGCATCTTCCGCGACGTGGTCGAGGGCTCGGGGGCGAAACTCGACCCCGAGCTGCGCCGGGAACTGCCGGAGCTCCTGTGGCTGGGCTGGATGGGCGTGATCCTCTTCTGGGTCTACGACACGTCGCCCGACCAGCGCCGCACTCGTCGCCTGATCGACGGCGTCGTGCCGCTCATCGACCGCTTGGTGAGCCTGTCCCGCCTGCGCGTGTTGCGCCCGGCCCTGCACCAGGTCCTAGCCCTGATCGAGACTGTCCGCCAAGACGATTGATTACTAAAAGTGATCAGGCCATAATCACTTTCCGTAGTTGTCTGATGAAAGACGTCCCACGCTGTCCGGAGATAACCCCTTCGGTCGCCCAATTTGCCCTGGCCGAACGGCCAGTTCAATGACGTAGAGCTTCCGCCCCGCCCTTATCAGCACGTAGCGTAATGGACGCAGATGGGTCTGGGGACGTCGCAGAGACTCGGCCTACGGGACCAGGTCGAGCCTTAGCGGCGCAGACGGTGGGCCGGGGCGCGGCACAAGGATTTCGGGAGCAATCCGCCGCGCCCCGGCTCACGCCGTCCACCACCCAACGCATCGCACCCCCGCCCCCGGTTAGCGATCAACCCGCGGATGAGGTCTTCACCAAGGTGCGGATCTGGCGCAGCAGCACCGACAGCGACGCCAGCTCCGCCGGCGTCTCGGCGACGTTGCCCATGGCGTTGGATGCCCGCGCTATCGATGCCGCGTTCACCTGCTCCCACTCCGAGACCCGGTCGTCGGCGGCGGCCTCCGGCGGGGTTGACTGGAGCACCTCGACGGTGAGTGCGGCCAGCGCGGCGTACAGGTCGTAGCGCAGCGCCATCCGAGCCAGCGTCTGCCAGCGGTCGCCCCGGGGCAGGCGGGAGATCAGCGACAGCAGCTGATCGATCTGGAAACGGGCGGAGAGTGCGAAGTAGACGTTGGCCACCTCGGTCGGCGGGCGGGCCGTGACGGCTGCGGCCTCCAGCACGTCGAGCATGCCGAAGCCGTAGTTGATCCAGGTGACCCGCTCGGCCAGGTCCATCGGCACGCCGCGATCGGCGAGCGTGGCGATGTGCTCGTCCATTGAGGTGCGTTCGATGCCGATCAGCACCGACGGCAGCTGGGGCAGCAGCGCCTCGACGCCGGGGCGCAGCTTGGCGATCTCGCCGACCACGTCGATCGGTGAGCGGCGGGTGCTGACCAGCCAGCGGACGGCCCGGTCGAGCAGTCGCCTCGCCTCCAGGAAGACAAGGGTCTGCGCCTCGGTGGGGGCACCGCTCTCCAGCGACTCGGCCTGCTGCCAGATGTCGGACAGGCCGAACACCTCGCGCATCACCACGAAGGCGCGGACCACGTCCGCCGCGGACGCACCGCTCTCCTCCATGGCCCGGAAGACGAACGACGTACCGCCGCGGTTGACCACCTCATTGACCAGCGACGTGGTGATGATCTCGCGGCGCAGCCGATGGCCGGCCATCCGGTTGGCGAAGCGCTCGCGCAGCGGGGTGGGAAAGTACCGGGCCAGTACGTCGTTGGTCCAGGCCTCGTCGACCAGCTCGTCGGCGAGCACCTCCCGCTCCAAACTGATCTTGACGTACGCCAGGACGACCGCGAACTCGGGTGCGGTAAGGCCCTCGTCCGCCTCGTAGCGGGTGGCCAGTTCCGCATCCGTCGGCAGCGCCTCGAGCTCGCGGTTGAGCTGGCCGCCCTCCTCCAGCCCGATCAGCATCCGCCGGTGCACCGGAAGCAGCGAGTGGGCCTGCGCCCGCGCGTTGCCGAGCGCGCCAGCCTGCTCGTAGTTGTCGCGCAGCACCAGCGCGGCGACCTCGTCGGTCATCGCGGCCAGCAGCTCGTCGCGCTCCGGCAGGGTCATCTCCCCGTCGGTGACCGCGCCGCCGAGCAGAATCTTGATGTTCACCTCGTGGTCGGAGCAGTCCACGCCCGCGGTGTTGTCGATGAAGTCGGTGAAGATACGGCCGCCGGCCAGCGCGTACTCGATCCGGCCGCGCTGGGTGAGCCCGAGGTTGCCACCCTCGCCGACCACCTTGGCCCGCAGCTGCGAGCCGTTGATCCGGATGGCGTCGTTGGTCTTGTCGCCGACTTCGGCGTGCGTCTCGCTGCTCGCCTTCACGTAGGTGCCGATGCCGCCGTTGAAGAGCAGGTCGACCGGTGCGGCCAGGATGGCGCGCATCAGCTCGGTGGGGCTCACGGCCGTCGCGTCACCCAGCGCCAGCACCGCGCGAACCTGCGGGGTGA
>DASWMR010000142.1:0-6898 GCA_036399635.1 Actinoplanes sp.
GCTTCGCCCCATGCCTGGACCTGGGTGAGCGGAATCATTACAGTATTCATCAGCGCGAAACACGTTTTCACCTAGTGAAAGCGAGCGAGGAAATGACCAGAGGAGCGCCGTCGTGACCGAGACCCGACCGCTGCACGTTCTCATCGCCGGGGGCGGTCTCTCCGGCCTTGCCGTCGCCCAGGGCCTGCGCAAGCAGGGCCACACCGTCGAGCTGTTCGAGCGCGACCGCGACCTCGACCGCAAGCAGGGCTACTACCTGCACATGAACCCGTTCGGCGGCGAAGCGCTGCGCAGCATCCTGCCGGACGATCTGTTCGAGCTCTACGTCGCCACCTCCCGGGCCGACTACCGGCGGCACGAGTCGATCGTGCTCAGCGACCAGCTGCACGAGCTCAGCTCCCAGCCGCACCTCGGCCCGCCCAACGACGGCGAGCAGCCGCACACCGGCGTGCACCGGCGCACCCTGCGGCAGATCCTCAGCGCCCGGCTGGACGACGCGATCACCCTCGGCGCCCCGGTCACCGGCTACACCGAGGACGCCAACGCCGTGACGGTCACCCTCAGCGACGGCCGCGAGGTCCGCGGCGACGTGCTCGTCGGTGCGGACGGCATCCGGTCCGCGGTGCGCCGGGTCAAGCTGCCCGAGGTGCCGGTGGTCGCGACCGGCGTGCGCGGGATCGGGGTCTACGGGCGTACGCCCCTGACGCCGAGCCTGCGCGAGGCGATGCCGGACGTGCTGATGCAGGGTGTCATCATCGTGGTGGACCGGCAGGGCAGCCGCCTGCTGGTTGGCGTCTACGACCCGCGGCAGCCGTCCGACGAGGCGGCCAAGGTGATCGCGCCTGACGTGCACCTCGACCCCGTTCATCCGTACGTCATGGTCAGTTGCAGTGTCGCGCCCGGCACCGTGGTGCCGCCGACCGCCGAGTGGACAGCGGAAACCCCGGCGATGCTGCGCGAGTCGATGCTGCGCGCCGTCGAAGGATGGCACCCGGCCGCTGCCTCCATCGTCGGCGGGATCGAGCTCGACTCGCTGTTCATGATCCCCTTCGGGTATCTGGAGGTCGCCGAGGACTGGCCGCCGTCGCGGGTCACGCTGTGCGGCGACGCGGCGCACGCGATGCTGCCCACCCTCGGAATGGGCGCGAACCTGGCCCTGCGCGACGCGCAGCAGCTCGTCGACCGGCTCAGCCGGGCCGGCCGTGGCGAGCTCGGCGTGGTCGAGGCGATCGGCGACTACGAGCGCGACATGCGCGAGGTGGTCTACCCGTTCCACCGGATGACCCTCGACCACGACAAGAACTTCGGCGGCGGCGCCCTCGCCGAATGAGCGCGCCGATCCTGCGGGGCGGGGCCGGCTACGAACAGGCCCGCGTCGGGCGGATCTTCAACCGGCGCCGCCCGGAGCGCTACCCGGCCGCGATCCTGCTGGCCGAGCACGAGGACGACGTGCTGGCCGGGGTGCGGCTGGCCGCCGAGAACGGCTGGACGGTCAGTGTGCGCGCGGGTGGCCACTCGTGGGCGGCGTGGAGTCTGCGCGACGAGGCGTTGCTGATCGACCTCGGCGGGTTGCGCGACCTCGCGTACGACCCGGAAACCCACGTGGTCGCCGCCGGCCCCGCCGTGCGCGGCGGCCTCGAGCTCGCGCCGTTCCTGGCCGAGCGGGGCCGCGCGTTCCCCGGTGGGCACTGCCCGAGCGTCGGCATCGGCGGTTTTCTGCTGCAGGGCGGCCAGGGCTGGAACAGCCGGTCGCGGGGTTGGGCCTGCGAGAGCGTGGTCGCGGTCGACGTGGTGACCGCGGCCGGCGAGTTGGTGCGGGCCGACGCGACGAGCAACAGCGACCTGTACTGGGCGGCACGCGGCGCGGGGCCGGGCTTCCCGGGCATCGTCACGCGATTCCACCTGCAGACGTACGAGGCGTACGCCGTGATGTGGCACGACACGTGGACGTTCCACCTCGACGACGGCGAGGCAGCTCTCGCCTGGCTGCACGAGCTGTTGCCGACGCTCGACCGCCGGGTCGAACCGGTGCTGGCCGCCACCCGGCTGCCGGACGTGCCGCTGAACCCCGGCGCCACCCAGCCCGGCACCGCGCTGCTGCTGCACACGACGGTGATGGCGGCGACCGAGCAGGAGGCGGCCGCACTGTTACGGCCGTTCGACGGCGGCCCCCTCAAGGGCCGGGAACTCGGCCATGTGCGCGGCGCGACGAGCGTGGCCGCGGAGAACGAGGTCCAGGCGATGCAGAGCCCGGAGGACCACCGGTACGCCGTGGACTGCACCTGGACCGACGCGCCCGCCGCCGTGCTGGCCCCGCCGCTGTTGCGGTTGTGGCGCGAGCTGGACACCACGCACTCGTTCTCCATCTGGTACGGGTGGGCGCCGCACCGCCCGCTGCCGGACATGGCGTTCTCGGTGGAGGGCAATGTCTACATCGCCACCTACGCGATCTACGACGACGAGGCGGACGACGCGAAGTATCGCGAGTGGGTGCACCGGCGGACTGCCGAGATCGCCCGCGACGGCGCCGGGGTCTACCTCGGCGACACCGACTTCACCGGCCGGCAGGACAGATTCCTCTCCGACGAGAACTACCGGCGCCTCGCCGAGGTCCGCGCGAAGTGGGATCCGGACGGCCGCTTCGCCTCCTACCTGAGCGCCGACCCGGCCGGGCTGAACGTCCATGGCTGACGGCGGCCCCCGCCTCGATCACGTCGGCCTCGCGGTACGCGACCTGGCCGCCGCGACCGCCTGGTACTGCGACGCGTTCGGCTACGCGCACGAGCTGACCTTGCGGGTCGAGCCGCTGGAGCTGGACATCGTCATGCTCCTCCACCCGGCCCACGGCGACCGGCTGGAGCTGCTGCACCGGCCCGGATCGGCGCCCGGCCTCCGCCCGGCCGGTCCGGCCGAGGCGGCACTGTCCGAGGCGTACGGGCACGTCGCGATGGATGTGGCGGATCTCGACGAGGCGTACACCCGGGTGGTGGGTCTGGGCGCGCGGCCGGTGCTGGCGCCGCAGGCGTCGCCCGAGCCCGGCGTGCGGATGGCGTTCGTGGCCGACCCCGAGGGAAACCTCGTCGAACTGTTGTCCCGTCCCGCCGGTGCGAAGGAGTCGTCATGAAGGTGCTCGGGCTCAGTGCGGGCGCGGCCGGCGGCAACGCCGAGATCCTGCTGGCCACGGCGTTGGACGCGGCCCGGTCGTCCGCGGGCGCCGAGATAGAACTGGTCCGCCTGCTCGACCTGCACATCCCGGTCGAGGCGGGCGGCGACGACGCCGACCTGTGGTGGCTGTGGGAACGCCTGGTGGAGTGCGACGGCCTGCTGGTCAGCACACCGATCATGACCCGCACGGTGGCCGCCCGGCTCAAGGTGGTGATCGACCGCCTGCTCGGCCCGAACGCCGACGCCGCGATCATCGAGAACCTGGTGGCCCTGCGCCGCGCCGGCACCGAGCCGGCCGTGCCGTTCCGGGTCGACGAGCGGGTGCTGCGGCCGCGGGTGGCCGGCTTCCTCGCGGTCGGCGGATCGCTCACCCCGCAGTGGCGCACGCTGGCGTTGCCGCTGCTGCACTCGGTGGCGTTCTCGATGCACATCGCGGTCGCCGACCAGGCAGTCTTCGGCGGGGCCGGCACCCCCCGCTCGATCCTGCTCGACGACGACGCCCCGGCCCGGGCCGCCCGGCTCGGCGCCAACGTGGCGAGCCAGCTAGGCCGCCCATTCGACGAGGTGGCCTACCTGGGCGAACCCGGCCTGTGCCCGATGTGCCACCTCAGCGTGATCGAGCTGGACGGCACCGCGGTCGCGTGCGCGACCTGCGGCTGCCGCGGCGAGCTGCGGCCGGACCTGACCGTGCACTGGACCGACCGCAGCACGTCGGTGCTGTCGATGGCGGAGAAGCGCGCGCACGCCGTGGAGATTCAGCAGACCGCGGCCCGGCACGCAAAGCTGGCGGACGTGCTGGCCGCACGCGCCGCCGCAGTGCCGCACGTCTCGCCGACTGCGCCGCGCTGAGGCCCTGTTGGGCACTGTCTCGAGCTGCTGCTGGTAACCCCTTGCTCTGCTCACCAATACGCACCACCCAGGCCCACATCCGACACAGCCCTCATCCGACACACCACACACGTCAGGTGACTGGCGTGCCGGTTCCCACTATGGAATTCTTCTCCAGTCGCAATCTGCAATCGTCAGATGGCAAACGGCCGACAGCGACCGACGCAAGGACTAACGTGGTCTGGATGAGGAGTCCTATGATCGGCGAGGCCGGCACCCCGGTAAAGATGATCGACGAGCGGGGACCCGCTGCCTTCGACCAGCTCAGGCAGGTCGAGCAGGCATCCGCTCGGATCTTCTTCAGCCTGGAGGGTTTCCTTCCCGGACTGTTGCAGTCGGAGGGCTACGCCCGCGAGATGATCAGCGGCATCGCCAGTCTCGAGCCGGACAGTCCGGCGGTCGCCGAGCGCGTCCAGCTGCGGATGAGCCGGGCCGCCTCACTCCGGGAGCGGCTGGACAGCAACGATCCGCCGGAGGTGTGGGCCGTGATCGACGAGGCCGTGCTCCGCCGCACCCGCAACGCTGAAGTGATGCGGGAACAGATCGATCACCTGCTCGAGCTCTCCAAGAAGGACGGGGTGCACCTCGCGATCCTGCCGTTGGCCGCCGGACCGACCCCCGCCTTGCGCGGCGCCTTCGAGGTCCACGAGGTCGCCGACGGCACAGCGGCGGTGTTCTTCGAGAGCCTGCCGCAGGACGAGATCGTCGGAACCGACCAGGCCTGCGCCGAGCATTACCGAGACCTAGTGAAGACGTTGCACGCGTCAGCAATTTCGGATGCGGCGGCAGAGTCGCTCATGCACGAGATTAGGGAGTCGTTGTAACTCCGGTCAGCGGTCGCCGAAATCCGCCTCGCGCACGAAGGCGATGAACGCTCGCCAGGCCTCGCGGTCGAAGGCCAACATCGGACCGTCCGGGTCCTTGGAGTCGCGGACGTACACCTGACCGGCTTGCGCCGCCACCTCGACACAATTGCCGCTCGCACTCTTCGAACTGGTCCGCCAGGCGAGGTCATCTCGGTTGTTCATCGCGCGCCTCCCGTACACCCACGACATCCGCGAGCCTGCGAGGTGCGCGCGGGAACTGATCCGGCTTCTTCGGGGGCCACTTCGACGGAGCCGGCCGGTTACTTAGCGTACCCCGAATTCACGGGCCTAAATGACCTCGGAGATGCCGTCCCGTCCATCTTTTGCGGAATGCCATGCCATGGGAGCTGGTCTACGATGAGGGCTTGCGAACTGCCTACGGCCGTTTGCAGATTGCCAATTGGACGGTTCGAGGGAAGGGCCGGGTAGTGTCGGATACGCGCTCGGCAGAAGACACATCGGACGTGGGGCCGTTCGTCGCTCGAAGCCGGGTCAGCCGGCGTCTGGTGGAACTGCGGGAGCAGAATAACCTGACGACCGACGCGGTGGTGGCACACACCGGATGGTCATCCTCCAAACTGACCCGCATCGAGCGGAGCGAGGTGACGATCCAGCCTCTCGAGCTCCGGGCACTCCTGTCGTTCTACGGCGTGGAGGACGAGGATGAGGTCGCCACCCTCGCGCGCTTGTCGCAGACGTCGCGATCCCGCCAGTGGTACAGCAAGCACCGGCTGCACAAGACGTACCAGCAATTCGTCGCCTTCGAGACCGAAGCCGCGGTCCTCAATGCGTCGCAGCTGTTGTTTTTCCCCGGGTTGCTACAGACCGAGGAGTACGCAAAGGAGATCACCGCACTCTCGATGCGGCGGCGGCCCGACGACGCCGGGGTTCTCGCCCGCGTGGAGCTGCGGATGGACCGCCAGCAGGCGTTCCAGGCGCGGCTCGGCAAGCGTAATCCGCCGCACTTCAACGCGATGATCGACGAAGCGGTGCTGCGCCGGCCGGTGGGCGGCCGGGACTGCCTGCGCCGGCAGCTCGATCATCTGCTGGACTTGGCCGCCGACGGCTCGACCTACTCCATCTCGGTAACACCGCTCGACCTGGTGCACCATTCCGGGCTGGGTGGCAGCTTCGAGCTGCTGCAGTTCGAGCACTCCCACGACGACGTGCTCTTCACCGAAGGGGCGGCCGGCGTCGACTCCTTGACGACCGATCCGGTCGAGACCGAGCGCTTCCGGGGCATCGTCAGCGATCTGCGGACGTACGGGCTCGGCGGAGAGGAAGCGCTGGAGATGATCCGGTCGATCCGCGCCGGGTTGCCCCGACCCTGAGTAGCGGAGCGTGTTCAGGGACGGTGGTGGCGGTTGGCTTCGACCGCGCGGTTGACGGCCCGCCGCACCTGCCCGAACTCGGTTTTGTCGGCCGAGCTGAACAGCACCACCGGGGTCTGGCGATGCACGGCGGTGAGTTCCATGAGACACGGGTTCCGCCGGCCGTCCCGCAGCACGGCGCCGCCCATACCGACGGCCACGAGGAGACCGGCCCCGATCAGCGCAACCGATCCGAACCGGACGGCGAACGGGACCGTCAGCAGCAGCTCGAGAACCGCACAGTAGAGGGCCATCGTTCGCGCGGGGTAGGCGTAGTGGCACCGGACGCCGATGAAGACCAGGTCACGCAGGTAGAAGCGGCCGTCCGGCGTGTCGAAGTAGACGTTCGTGACCACGATGCGCGGCCCGGGGTAGAAGTAGCGTCCGGCTTCCGAGATGTTCGAGTCGAGTGCCATGTGGACCTCCCCTATGGTCTCCATAGTCCGGGCAAGTCGAGCCATCAGCAATACTCACTCGTTGTTTGGCTGTCGGCTGGCCGCTATCTGCGATCCGCAGATCGATCGAATTGTTTGGCTTAGGTGTGATCCATCCTTATATGGGATGAACGGTATGAGCGCTTCGCCGGATTCATGTCTTGCTGCACGTCCG